>JAEWKB010000095.1 GCA_023386255.1 Bacteroidota bacterium | reverse complement strand
ATGGAGCACTGCACTACACCCGTGGCAGCGGCTACTATGAAAATTACCGTGATGATGCTGATTTTGCCGATTATAACCAGCCTGATGTTGAAATTGGCGGTACTACCATCAGCAGCGGCGACCTTATCACACAAAAATGGCTGGATAACGACTTTTATGGCACTACCCTATCTGCTAATTATAAAGGGAGTAAAATTGATGTAACAGTGGGTGGCGCATTTAACAGGTATGAAGGCGAACACTTCGGCAGGGTTATATGGTCTCAATATTCAGGCACTACACGCCCTGATGATCATTATTATGATGACTCTGCAGCTAAAACCGATTTCAACATATATGGAAAAGTGAACTGGCAGGTGCTTGATAAGCTTAGCTTGTTTGGCGATATGCAATACCGAAGGGTAGACTATAGGGCTGATGGCGTTATGGCCGATCCTGTTGACGATGTATTCAGGTTCTATAACCCTAAAGCCGGCTTAACTTTCTCTATGAATGATAATAACAATATCTATTTCTCCTATGCACGTGCCAACCGCGAGCCCCGCCGGGATGATTATGAGAACGGCAGCTTTAAAGCTGAAACACTAAATGATTTTGAGCTGGGTTGGCGCTATGCTTCAGATGTTGCTAAAATAAATGTAAACGGTTATTATATGCGTTACAAGAACCAGTTGGTGCTTACAGGCGCGCTTAATGATGTGGGTTCGCCTATATACACCAACAGCGGCGACAGTTATCGTTTGGGCATTGAAGCCGACGCGGCCATTGCTATTACAAAGTGGCTTGTGTACAGGCCGAACATTGCCGTGAGCACCAACAAGAACATTGATTTCTATTTCCAGCGCGACGGCGAGCTTCAAAACCTGGGTGAAACTAACATAGCATTTTCGCCAAATGTTGTGGCAGGGCAGGTAATAACCTTTCTTCCTGTAGAAGGTTTGCAGATAAACGTACTGACGAAATTTGTGGGAGACCAGTATATGGGGAATATAGACTCTGACAATTCGAAGTTGGAGAGCTATTCTACAACAGATTTTAACGTGTCCTACGAAATCAACACCAACACATTTATTAAATCAATTGTCCTGTCAGGCCTGGTAAATAATATATTCGACTATAAATACGAGTCTAATGGCTATTTTTATACCTATGACGATGACTTTAGTAACCCGGGCACAGTACAGACTATTGAAGGTGCCGGGTACTATCCGCAGGCAGGTATAAATGTGCTGCTTGGCGCAACGCTGAAGTTTTAATTAATTGGTTATAGTTATTGCTGATCCTGCCGCACTTGCGGCAGGATTTTTTTATACTTATCGGCATCCTCAGCAACTTCTTTAATATACTGATTCCTGGTTATAAGAAGCTGCCTCATGTACTTTTCTACAAATAGTTTATCGGCTATCTTACCTGCTATGCCAAAAGGGCTTGTGTAATCAAATGCATCAGTCATTACAGTGAACCCATCATGTTGGATGAAATAGTGTTCGTGCCTGAAGCTCTTAAAAGGTCCCGCAACCATTTCATCGGTAAAAGAATGTGGTGCATCAAAAGCGGTTATTTTGGAGCTTAAAGTAAGCCATAGCCCAAAGTGCATGGCCCGCCAGGTAACGCTTTCGCCCATACCTATTAATCCTGAAGTCACACCCGCAATAGCTTGCTCATGGGTATGCGCTGTTGAGAGCTTATGAAGGTCAATGCTGCGTGCAAGGTCAAACACTACTACGGCAGGTGCATTAACACGCGTCTCAATATTTATTACCGGCATTAATTTGATACCCTTATAATATTCTGGCCTAAAACTTCAACCCGGTATGCTTTAAGGGGGTATTGTACGCCCGCACCCAAGCCTGTGAATAAGTTGTATTCAACATTATCACACGGGCATATAGCGTTAATGCCATCAATTTCGAGCAGTGAGCATGAAGTTATATTCTGGTTAGGGCACATAGCATCAAAAGCGGTATATCCGCTGCCGGTATTCATAACAATTATACCGTTTATGCCTATACCTGCCTGGTTAATATAAACCGGATTGCCGGTAAAGTTAAGGTCGGCATAAAGAGGCAGTTCCTTGTTAATGTCAATGCTGAAGTTATAATTAGGCAAGTACGGATTCTGGTTACGGTTATCATCATTGTTGCAGCCGGTTAACAAAGGCGCCAAAAGAAACAGTAGAATATATTTTTTCATATTATAAATTTTGTCCCTATAATTATGTTACAAATTTAATTTAATTAACTTTGGCATGTGCGCAACGCACTCTAAATATTGATATAACTAAAAAATAATACTATCTTTGTAGAAAGAAATCCCGTGCAGATGGGATTTTTTCTATTTATATAAACGATGAAGTTATGAGTACAGTATCTTACTACACAGCAGAAGGATTAAAAAAATTAAAAGACGAGCTGGACCAGCTTAAAAGTATAGAAAGGCCAAAGGCTTCACAGGCTATTGCCGAGGCACGCGATAAAGGTGATCTTTCAGAAAACGCAGAATATGATGCAGCTAAAGAGGCACAGGGACTGCTTGAGCTTAAAATTGCGAAGCTTGAAGAAGTAGTGGCAAATGCACGTCTTATAGATGAGTCACAGCTTGATGTTTCTAAAGTGTTGGTACTTTCAACCGTAAAAATAAGGAACAAAGCCAATGGTATGGAGATGAAATATACGCTTGTAGCTGAAAGTGAGGCTGACCTGAAATCAGGCAAAATATCGGTAACATCGCCTATAGGCAAAGGACTGTTAGGCAAATCAGTAGGTGAGGTAGCTGAAATACAGGTACCAAACGGCACACTAAATTTTGAAGTACTTGAAATAACAAGAGACTAAGCAAAATGAGCTCTATATTTACCAAAATAGTTAATGGCGAGATACCGGCTTACAAAGTAGCCGAGGATGATAACTATCTTGCTTTTCTGGATGTGAATCCTAATGCTAAGGGGCATACGCTATGCATACCTAAACTGGAGATAAATAAATTGTTTGACATGGAGGAAGACCACTACCTGGGACTGATGAAATTCAGCCGTAAGGTAGCCAAAGCCCTTGAAAAAACAGTAACCTGCAAAAGGATAGGCATGGCAGTGATTGGGCTTGAGGTGCCACACGTACACGTGCACCTGATTCCACTTAATGAAATGGATGAAATGCGTTTCCAGAACAAGGTAAAGCTTGAAAAAGAAGAATTTGAGCAGTTAGCAAAAGACATCAATTCAAACTTATAAGAAAGGCACCTATCGGTGCCTTTTTAATTATGACTCACGAAACATTAAAAGTACTTCAAACCATTATACACTACAGCCTGCACTTTATAGCGCCGGGACTGCTGGCATGGTTGTTTTTCCGCGATCGGTGGAAAAAAGCGTTGCTCATAATGATTGCCACTATGCTGGTAGATTTAGACCACTTGTTGGCAACTCCCATTTTTGAGCCCGGCAGGTGCAGCATAGGCTTTCACCCATTGCACAGTTACCCTGCCATAGCAGTGTATTTCCTGCTGCTGTTCTTGCCTAAACTGCGCATTATTGCAGTGGGGCTGCTCTTCCACATGCTTACCGACTGGCAGGATTGCCTATGGACTACCTACATAAACAGCCTGTACTAAACAGTTTTATAGCTGGCCTGCATAGTGGTACCCTTGCCAACTTCAGAGCTTAAAACCTTTATCTTGCCCTTATGATACTCTTCCACAATACGGCGGGTTAAAGACAGGCCAAGGCCCCAGCCTCTTTTCTTGGTAGTGAAACCCGGTTCAAACACTTTTTTAAATTGGGCTTTTGGTATGCCTTTGCCCGAGTCGCACACCTTTATTTTTACAATATTTTCTTTCTCTTCAATTATTACCGACAGCTTACCCTTGCCTTTCATGGCATCAATGGCATTCTTCACAAGGTTCTCTATAGTCCAGCTGTGCAGCTCCGGGTTAAGCATTACCCTTACAGGATGGGAAGGTGCCTTAAAGCTGAAATCAATCTTATCAGATGCACGTGATTTTAAATATTCGTACGTTTTTTGCGTTTCCTCAACAATATCCTTTTCCGTTAAAACAGGCTCAGACCCTATTTTGCTAAAACGTTCGGCAATGCTCTGCAGGCGGTGTACATC
>JAEWKB010000093.1 GCA_023386255.1 Bacteroidota bacterium | reverse complement strand
CTGTAATGTTCTGCATTATCATCATACAAATCCAGCAGCCTTTCAAGCTGTTTGGTATTAAAAGCCTCAAGCCAGCCCATGGCTATTTGTTGGTTTTCCATATCAATCAAGGCAGCCTGTAAAGCTGGCACAAGGGTCAAATGTAGGAATGCCTACTACTGCACCCGTTTCACAATCTATTTCTGTATCCGGAAATGTCTGTACCTCACCACCGCACATAGTGTATTGAGCAGTACAGGTACATTTATCATTATTATTGTTATCGTCATCAGAGCAGCCTGCAAGAGCAAGTAAGCCAATAATAATCAGCGACAAGAACCTTTTCATTATATATTTTTTAAATTTATAACTTCCTGCTCGGTAAGAAAACGCCAGTTACCCCGCGGCAGGTTCTTTTTGGTAAGCCCTGCAAATGATACGCGGTCTACCTTAAGCACATCATATTTGAAGCTTTCAAATATAGCACGAACCACTTTTACATTTGGCGTACGCAGCTTAATGCCTACCTCGGTTTTTGGCTGGCCTTCAATATAGCTCACCTCATCAATAAACAGGCGGTGCCCGTCAAGCGTTACGCCCTGGCTCATTTTTTCAAGGTCTTCAAACTTCAGGTTCCTGTCCAGTGAAACCTGGTATATCTTAAACGACTTTTGGTTTGGCTGTGAAAATTTACGCACCATGTCATTATCATTAGTAAATATCAGCAAACCGGTTGTTGTGGCATCCATACGGCCTATGGGCTGTATTTTGGCATCGGTAGCATTTCGCACCAGTTCCATAACGTTGCGCAGGCTTGTTTCAGCATCACCGGCAGTACTAAAGTTTTTGGGCTTGTTCAGCAATATGTACTCTTTCGGCTCAGGGTTCAGTACCTTCCCGTCAAACTCCACCTTATCGCTCAGCTGTACTTTATAGCCCATTTCGGTTACTACCTGCCCGTTCACTTTTACGTTGCCGCTCTGTATGTAAATATCAGCATCACGCCTTGAGCACACGCCCGCGTTAGAAATGTATTTGTTCAGTCTAAGCTCATTTGGGTTGCTTGCTGCCTTAGGAGCAGGGGCCTCCTTTTTTTCATACTTCTTTTTAGTAAAACCCTGCTTTGGTTTAGAAAAACCATCTTTATTGCGTTCTCCTCCCGCACCTGATTTTGGTGCAGGCCTGCCTGACGATTTGCCTGCGGGGCCGCTTTTTTTCCTGTCTCCGCCTTTTCCTGAAGCGTTACCCTTATTTGTATTGCCGTAAGCCATTATAATGAATTTATTGCGCAAAGATACACTATAATTGCCGCTGAATGCAAATATTATCAGTACAGCAGGTCGCGGCCGTTTATCAGTACTGCCGGGTCTATAAGCACAATACAGAACACCCCCGTCACGATAAGGAACTTCAGGATATTGTGCAGCTTCAGGTATTGCTTTTGGCTTTCTGCTTTCCACAATAGGATAAGGAAGTAAATGATGATGATCATCCCGGCGTAAAAGTAAATGTCCATGTACCCCACATCATAAACATCAATGAGCAGGTAAACCGGTATTATAGTAAGGAAAGTCAGCGCCGTTATGAGCCTTTTAGACACGGCTTCGCCAAACATTACAGGAATGGTACGGTAGTTGGCCACAAGGTCGCCCGGTATGTTCTCCAGGTCTTTTATAAGCTCGCGCGTAAGGATGAGCAAGTACAGGAACGTAGCGTGGGCAAATATAACTTCATAGAAGTTCTTGTAATACATCAGGATACCAAAGAAAGGCAGCACCGCCAGCAATGCCGCAGTAAGATTGCCAATAACAGGATACTTCTTGAGCTTGTGGGAGTAGAACCATATCAGGAAAATGTACGCCGAAAAAAACACAGCTGCCCGCCACGATACTAAAAATGCCAGCAGCGTTACCAGTATATTGAGCGCGAAGTACACGTGCAGCTTGGTTTGCTGGCTCACCAGCCTGTCGAGCATCGACTTTTTAGGACGGTTGATAAGATCCTTTTGCGCGTCGTAAAAGTTATTGATGATATAGCCTGAAGCAATAGTTAGCGATGAGGCTAAAACGATAAGGAACAGGTTAGGGTCCATCAATACATCAAGCGCCCTTCGCTCAGGCGCCAGGATAAATATGGCTGAAAGATACTGCGCCAGCGCTATTACCGGAATATTATAGCCACGCACTACCGAGAACAGGCTGAGGACCTTCATGAGTGTGAGCCGCGTTTTCCTTGAAGCCATAAAAATCTTTTAGTATTGTAAACTGTTACTTACGGTTTTTAGTATGGTAAAGATAGGGAGAAAGGCTGAGTTGAAAGTTACAAAGTAAAGTGAAAAAGTTGTGGTAATACTTCATTTGGACCGATAGGAGAATCTTGATTTTATAGAGAGACATTGAGGTTTATAGAGTTTTAGCAAGATTAAGTCAGTTTGTGATCGACGACAGTGAATGATAATAAAGCTGCTATTGCGCAATTATCGTTTTTACGAGGTATAAGTATACTTCTTTATAAATAGGGTTAGGCTCAATTATAACATTTAGTTTTGACTCACCATACCTGATTCTTTTTTCATCATAAAGAACAAAATAAGTTGAGCTACCCATTAAATTTTTCACTCCCTCCTTATAATAATCTGATTTTATATCAATAAAATCCGTATGATAATTACTTAGTTTAAAAGCCTCTTTCAGCAATGAATCATTCTGTTTTATATCTATTAGTCTAGGACGTTGAAAAGATTTAGAAAGAGTATCAAGACTGATATAGTACTCTTCATATTTAAGATCATTTTCTATAATAACAAGATAATACAGATCATTAATAGAGAATGCAAGGATTTTATTGTTGAAATATTTCGAAAAATAAGAAGTAATAACTTCATCGGTTTTTATACGGGATGTCATTTCCTGACCATATATTCTACAAAAGAACATCAGAAAAAGAAATATAAGAATGTGCCTGGCATTACTATTTTTCATTTATCTCCGCCAGTTTCTTCAATTTGCCTGTTCCTGCCATAACAGCAAAGACAACGAATATGAAAACAACAATATTAAGAAGCAGCTTTACAACAAAATCGCCTTGGTACATCATCCAGTTGCCCGGCAAATAATCTCTGTGAATGGTTGTAATGATGATTAATAAATGTTTAGAGGGCAGTATCAGCAGCATTATCGCCAAGGTTATTAAAGCTGCTTTTTTTATGTACAGCCTCTTTATCCAGAACAATTGCGAAAGCAACAGGTACATAAAGGCAGGTGCCCAATAGACGAGCCAGTAAGGCCCAAACATAGGCAGTTGTACCGTTACAAGTGATGCGCTTCCATTAGTCGCCTGGTACTGAAAATAAGCATCAACACAAAACAAGACAAAGTACAATATCCCCGCAACACGCAGCACCTGTATGGCGCTGAGTATAAAAGCTTCTTTAACCGCTATTTTCTTAAGATTAGAGGTGCGGAGTAAGGCAACTATGGGAACAACAATGCCAAACCCTGTAAATACAGAGAGCAGCAGCGCGTTAAGGATAGAAAAATTTTGGGGCACAGGTTAAAACTGGTAGACTACTTCAAGCTTATGCCCTTCAAGCGATTTCTTAGCCCTGTCCAGGTCTTCGGTAAAGCCAAGGATGTAACCGCCGCCCCCTGATCCGCAAAGCTTCAGGTAGTAATCGTTGGTTTCAATACCTTTCTGCCACAGCTCATGGAACTGCTCCGGTATCATCGGCTTAAAGTTGTTTAGTACCACTTTGCTCAGTTTCTTGGTATTAGCAAAAAGCGATTTAAAGTCGCCGTGCAGGAAGTTGTCCACACAGGCATCAGTATATTTGGCAAATTCCTTTTTAAACATATCACGGAAACCTTTCTCCTTCAGATTCTCCATGAAGATGGATACCATAGGTGCGGTTTCACCCACTATGCCGCTGTCTAAAAGAAACACTGCACCTTTACCGTCGGCAGCCTGGCTTGGTATGCCGGTAGTTTCTATATTATCCTGCGAATTGATAAGTATCGGGATGCTCAGGTAGCTGTTAAGCGGGTCGAGCCCGGAGCTCCTGCCGTGGAAGAACGCTTCCATCTGCCCGAATATCTTTTTAAGCTGAAGCAGCTTGTCGCGGGTTAGGTTCTCAAGTACTGTTATTTTATCTTTGGCATAGCGGTCATAAATAGCGGCTACAAGCGCACCACTGCTGCCCACGCCATACCCTTGGGGGATTGTAGAGTCAAAATACATACCCTGCTCCACATCCCTGTTTAGAGCCTCCAGGTCAAACTGTACCAGCTCCGGCTGCTCTTCCTGCAGGTCGGCAAGATAGGATGCAAAACGCTTCAGGTTGTTATTGGATCTAAGAGCTTCTTCAGAAGTATTGATGTCCCTCTTCAGGGCACCGTTGTAAAAATTATAGGGAATGGATAATCCTTTGGAATCTTTAATAATTCCATACTCCCCGAACAGAAGGATTTTAGAGTAAAATAATGGTCCTTTCATTTTGTTCTTGTGTATTACAGTATAAAGGTACGGTAAAAAACGGCAGATTGTTAAATTTAGTATTACAATTTTTGCGCTCCCGCGCCAATTACATCGCAAATGTACTGACTGTTTTGGCAATAGCCAAGTAATTCATTCTTAATAAATTCCAAAACTTTTGCTGCATCGTTTTCGGGATACAGCACATGCACGTTTGCCCCTGCATCAAGCGTAAAGCAAACCGGTACTTTTTTTTCGGCCCTGAATTTCCATATCCTGTTGATGATCTCCAGCGTGTTGGGCTTCATCAGGATAAAGTACGGCTGAGACGTCATCATCATCGCATGCAGGGTTAGCGCCTCGCTTTCCACAATGTTCATGAACACATCAACATTGCCTTCGGTAAGCGCAGTTTTTATAGCTGAAAGGTTTTCATGCGCCTGTGCAAACCGTTGCTGCGCGAAAGGGTGGCCGTGCATAAGGTCGTGGCCCACGGTGCTGCTTACCTGCTTTTCGCCTTTATCTACTAAAAGTATGGTATCCTGATAACTGCGGAAGAC
>JAEWKB010000046.1 GCA_023386255.1 Bacteroidota bacterium | reverse complement strand
CTGTTATAGTAAGGTTACTGATAGTTTCATCAAAACCCACATTAAATGCGCCTGAAGATATGCTTACAGTAGCTGCATCAGGAATAATATTTGCAGCACCTAAAGTTAGTGTGCCGCCGTTTATAGTATAGGAAGATGAACCCATAGCCACGGCTGTAGAAAGTTCCCCGCCTGTTACAGTAGTGCTGCCGGTATAGCTTTGCGTGCCATAAAGGGAGAGTGTCCCTGACCCATGCTTAACAAGCCCGCCGGTACCTGATATAGAATTTTGATAGGTAGTGCCGCTCCAGCCTCCGGATATGGTTAATGTACCGCTCCCCAGGGCTACGGTCCCTCCGTTGTTACTACCTGTTTCCTGTACCGAAGCAACTGTGGCATTTACACTGTTAAGGTCTAATGAGGCGCCACTGCTTATATACACATTTGATCCCACACCCAATGTTCCTGCTCCGCTAAGCCTTATAGTACCGCCTGTTATGCGGGTATTGCCAGTATAGGTATTGTTGGCAGAAAATGTTATTGTTCCTGTTCCTGACTTGGTAACAGAATTGGCATTAAGGATTGAATTGGAGTTGGGCAGGTAACCGTCGGTTATTGCGCCATCAAAAGTAGACGAACCATTGTTGCCGCCAATCTCTACTGAACCGGTTGACTTTAATGAGGCATTTTTCCAGTACATGTCATTTCCTGAGCCGCTGGTTTGGTTCCATATCACGAAATTTTGTATGTTGTTTGATGTGTCCGGTGCATTGGCAAGTGCCATATCATACGTAGTGGCGCCGTTGGCTGACGATATCGTCATATTAACGGTCTTTGCCGATGTAAGCTTTATTTTAAAAGTTACATCCTGGCCCGGGGTTGCGTAACCCAAACCTGTTGCCGATGCGGCAGGAAACCAGTTGCCGTTCTGGCTTATCTGGAATTTTGCCCGCTGCAGCGTATTATAGTTACCAAACGCACCTGATGATGTACCTCCGTTGAATGATATACCGGCAGAGGAATTATTAAAAAAGGAAGACGAGTTGCCTACATAGCAGGTAATACTAAACTCATCGCCTACCTGCATGGCCCTGGCAGTACCGCTATTGGCATTTGCAGCTGTAGTAAGTGTACGGAACAGTGCTACCCCGGGATCGCCGATATAGCCGCCGCCACTGCCGTTAGCATACGTACCCACCTCTGATGGCCCGCTGTTAAACGACCCTGCAAAATACCCATTTACAACATTAACAGTCCGTGTAGCATTAAAGCTTCCTGTCTGCGTTTCATAATCCAGTGTTATCTGGGCACTGCTACAGTAAAAAGCCAATAGGAATATAATTAGTAAAAATCTCTTCATACACTCAACATTTATATACATTATTATATTAAAAATGAAGCACTTACCGCACTCCGCTTTCGATGGTAAGTAAAAATACATTTATTTTATAAATATTATCATAACATTTTTTTAACATATAAACTATAACGTTTTCGTGTTGAAAAGTTCCTGTACCTACACCAATTAAATATAGTATCAAAACAAAAAAGCCCTTCCTTCCGGAAGAGCTTCTATATAGATTTTAAATATTTTAGTTTGATGCCTGCTGCCTCAAATAAGCCATCTTAATTGCCGCAACAGCAGCCTCGGTCCCTTTGTTGCCATGTATGCCCCCGCTCCGGTCTATGGCCTGCTGCAGGTGGTTATCTGTCAGCACACAAAATATCACCGGCACATCGGTCAGTACATTAAGGTCTTTTATACCCTGCGATACCGCCTCGCACACAAAGTCAAAATGTTTGGTCTCGCCCTGTATCACACTGCCTATTGCAATTACGGCATCAACATTTTGGGTGCTTATCATTTTTTTACTGCCGTATATCAGCTCAAAACTGCCCGGCACATCCCAGCTTATAATGTTTTCCTGTTGTACGCCATTTTCAATCAGCGTTTCAACAGCACCTTTAAACAGGCCTGAAGTTATATTTTCATTCCATTCTGAAACAACAATCCCAAACCGAAAGTCCTTCGCGTTTGGGATTGTGTTCTTATCGTATTCTGATAAATTCTTGTTTATTGTAGCCATATTATTCAGCCCTTGCTATGTGCGCATCGATATTAACGCCTTCAGCAGAGGTTTCATATTTATCTTTAATTTCCTGGAAACGCTTAAGCGCATCTGCCTTTTTATTCATAGCCATTTCAACCTGCGCTGCCTTGAACAGGAAACGTGGTGTGGTAAGCTCATTATCGCTGGCCTTTACAGCCTTGTCATAAAATTTAAGGGCATCTTCATTTTTACCAAGCTGTGCAAAAGCATCACCTTTAGCGCCTTCAGCCATAGCCGTAAGTACATCGTCGCTTGATTTAAATTCTTCAAGGTGCTCAACATCCTCTTTATATTTACCTGTGTTAAGGTAAGCCATTCCTGCAAAGTAATGAGAAAGGTTGGCAGCATCAGTACCACCGTAGTTCTCTATAATGCCAAGAAAGCCCATTTTACCTTCACCGCCTTTAAGCGCAAGGTTAAACAATGAATCATTAGCTGCAGGGGCATCAACCGCCTGAGTAAAATATTCTTCTGCCTGGAACATTTCATTAGCTGCTTCCTGTTCTTTAGGCGAGGCAACAAACTTATCGTACATCAGATAACCGATAGTAGCCAGTGCAATAGCACCAACTATTATAAAGATGATCTTCTGGTTACGGGCTACCCACTCTTCTGTTTTCGAGGCAGTCTGGTCTAAAGTATTAAATACTTCAGCAGTTGTGCTCTTACCGTCAAAGTTTTCTTCCGGTTCCACAACATCATTAACTTCCGCTACAGGTTTAGGTGCTTTGTATCCTCTTTTGTTATAAGTTGCCATCTATTTTAATTTAGTGAGCCGCAAAAATAAAATTTTTATTGAATATTAAAATATCTTTTTATTGATATTTTTCAATAATTTGCAGCCACTTTTAAAAAAAAGCCGTATATTATTACCGTTCGCTCATCCTGAACGTATTGCCGATGTACCAGAAACACTTATCGCTCCTTAATTATAAGAATATTGCCGAGGCCGATTATGAATTTGACCCGAAGATAAATTGCTTTGTGGGCAGGAACGGCATAGGCAAAACCAATGTGCTTGATGCCGTGTACCACCTGGCCTACGGCAAAAGCTACTTTAACCCTATGGCGGTGCAGAACATTAAGCACGGCGAAGAATTTTTTGTTATAGACGGGATCTTTATTAAAAATGAGCGCAACGAGCAGGTAGTCTGCAGCCTTAAGAAAGGCCAAAAAAAGATGCTGAAGCGCAACGGCAAGGCCTACGATAAATTTTCTGAGCATATAGGGTTTATTCCGCTGGTTATAATCTCACCCTCTGATAATGACCTTATTACAGAAGGCAGTGAAACCCGCCGTAAGTTTATTGACAGTGTAATTTCTCAACTGGACAGCCAGTACCTGCAACAGCTTATTGCTTACCAGCGTATACTAAGCCAGCGTAACTCATTACTTAAATACTTTGCGTTAAACCGTGTTTTCGACGCTGAACAATTATCTGTATATAATGAACAGCTTGAACCTCTGGCAAATTTTATCTTCACAAAAAGGCAAAACTTTCTGGAAGATTTCATACCTATCTTCAACCGCCACCACCAGGCAATAACCGATTCTGCCGAGAGCGTAAGCCTTGTGTACGAAAGCCACCTGCATGAAAAAGGACTGCTGGCTCTTCTTGAAGAGAACTTAAGCCGCGACCGTGTACTGCAATACACCAGCGTAGGCATCCATAAAGACGACCTGCTGTTTGAGATTGATGGCCACCCGATTAAAAAATTCGGTTCGCAGGGCCAGCAGAAATCATTCCTGATAGCACTTAAGCTGGCACAGTTTGAGTTCATTAAACAGCAAAGCGGGGTACTGCCGATACTACTGTTTGATGATATTTTTGATAAGCTGGATGAGATGCGTGTAGAGAAGATCGTAAAGATGATTGATGATAAAGTGTTTGGCCAGATATTTATATCGGACACCCACCCCGACCGTACTGAAGCTATAGTAAAAGCCACACACCAAAGCTATAAGATGTTCTACTTATAGTAGTTGTTTTATGTTTGTTGTTTAGGTAATGGATTTTTGCTGTTAGATTTTTAGATTGTGCGACTTCTTCGTTACTTTGTTAAGACAACTAACCGACTTAACAACCCAACTTAACGACAAACTCCAAACAACAAACTTCAGACAATGCTTAAACAAGAAACCCTTCAGTTCATTAAAGACCTTAAAGAGAACAACAACCGAGACTGGTTCCAAGCCAACCAGGACAGGTATGAACAATATAAGAAGCAATACAGGCAGCTGGTGGATGCCTTTGTTGCAGGAATAAGCAAAGGCGATGATTCACTGAGCCAGCTGGAATTTAAAGACTGCTCTTTCCGCATCAACAGGGACATACGCTTTAGTAATGATAAGTCGCCGTACAAAACCAACATGGGCATCTGGATGTGTGAGGGCGGAAAGAATAATACCAAGGCCGGTTACTATGTGCATATTGAGCCGGGTGCAAGCTTTATAGCAGGAGGCATACACTGGCCTGATGCTGCCGACCTAAAGAAAGTGCGCCGTGAGATTGACGGCTTTTATGAAGACCTTGAAGCCATTGTAGAGGATGCAGATTTTAAAAAGGTGTATGGTGCGCTGGACAGGGATGAGAAC
>JAEWKB010000041.1 GCA_023386255.1 Bacteroidota bacterium | reverse complement strand
CCTTACCCGTACGGTTGATGAAGCCGGCCTGGACCGCATTGCCGCCGATGAAAAAATGCACGACCCACACCAGCGGGTGTATGTGCCGTACCATGATACTGTAGGGATTGAATATTTCCTGGAGCTGCAAAAACGCCGCCGTAACCTTGAGGTGAACATCCTCCCCCCTGTTATTACGCCCGAATATGTACGTTCCATAAACAGCAAGCCCGGCATACTGGCGCTGAAGATTGTAGATGGCAAAGGCGTACCCTTTGTGGTTCCGGGTGGGCGGTTTAATGAAATGTATGGCTGGGACAGCTACTTTGAGGGTATTGGCCTGCTGCTGGATGGCCGGGTTGACCTGGCAAAAGCTATGGTGGATAACTTCTGTTACCAGGTAAAGTACTACGGCAAGATACTTAACGCCAACCGCTCCTACTACCTTACCCGCACGCAGCCACCGTTCCTCTCGTCGTTCATACGCGAGGTGTATGAGGCCATGCCGCAAAAGGATAAGGCGTGGCTGGCGGAAAGCCTCTCTATGGCTATACATGAATATGAAACGGTGTGGATGCAGGGCAAACGCTACACTGAGCAAACAGGCCTTAACCGTTATTATGCCGACGGGCTGGGGATTCCGCCCGAGACGGAGCCGGGGCATTTTAGGGAGGTGCTTGATGATTACGCCAAAAAGTACAACCTGAGCATACTGGAATTTGAGGAGCAATACAAGAGCGGCAAGATCATAGATGCTGAACTGGACCGCTACTTTGTGCACGACCGCACCCTGCGAGAAAGCGGCCACGATACCAGCTGGCGGCTTGACAATGTGGCGGCCGACCTGAACAGTGTCGACGTCAATGCGCTCCTATATAAATATGAGTGCGATTTTGAATATCTTATTAAGGAATATTTTAAGGGTGAATTTACTGCCGAAAACGGCACTACCTACCGTGCCACCTATTGGCAGGAGAAAGCCGCCACCCGCAAGCTGCTGATGAAGCAGCACCTGTGGGACGAGTCGGCGCGGTGTTACTTTGACTATAATATAAAGACAGGCAAGCGTACCGATTTTATGTCGGCTACCAACTTCTTTCCGCTGTGGGCGGGGCTGTGCAGCAAAGAGGAAGCCGCGGCCATGGTGCCGGTGCTTATGCGGGAGCTGAAGGCGCAGGGCGGGTTCCTGGCCTCGAGCCGCGAGAGTACCTATAAGTATGCTACCAACACCGTACAGCGCCAATGGGACTACCCCAACGGCTGGGCCCCGCACCAAATGCTGCTGTGGCGCGGCCTGCTTAACTATGGCTATAAAGCCGAAGCCCGCGAAATGATTTACCGCTGGCTGTACATGATTACCCAAAACGCGGTGGACTACAACGGCACCATACCCGAAAAATATGATGTGGTGAACAGCACCCATAAGGTTGATGCTGAGTATGGCAACGTGGGCGCCGAGTTTGCCTACATAACCCGCAGCGGCTTTGGCTGGATGAATGCCTCCTACCAGTATGGGCTGAGCCTGCTGGAGCCGGAGTATGTGCAAAAGCTGGATAACTTGGAGCGGCCGGAGGATGTGTTTAGGGAGTAGTTTCGAGTTGATTTAATCCTAGTTATAGCATAAGTGTGAAGCTCTCACTAGACTGAGGTAAAGTATAGATAAACAATAGACAATGAGTATATTATTCACAATTACCATAATTATGTTTATTGAATTAATATATTTACCTCATTAACCACACCTAATCACTATGATTGAATCAATAATCTTAAAAAATGTTGCATCCTATAATAACATAGGCGCAAGCTTTACCAATCTTAAAAAAATAAACTTTGTCTATGGGGCTAATGGTAGCGGTAAAACTACAGTTACAAAGTATTTAAATGATCCAGAACATAATTTATTTACTGATTGCTCTATTACTTGGAAAAATAATCTCCCCATTAAAGCCCTTGTTTATAACAAAGACTTTAAAGAAAAGAATTTTAACAAAAGTAATATTGATGGTATTTTTACATTAGGACAAGCAACACAAGAAGAAATAAAGGAAATTGAAAAAAAACAACATAGCTTAAAAGACATTAAAGCTAATTTATTGCAAAAGCTAGATAATCTCGAAAGCAAATCTAAATTGTTAAATAGAGAACAAGAAATTTTTAAAGAAAAAGTATGGACTGATATTTTTAAAGAATTTGAAGATGATTTTAATCCAGCATTTAATGGCTTTAAAAGAAAAGAACTATTTGTTGGTCGATTATTAAGAGAACTTGCAAACAATAATAGTCCTTTACAACTTTATAATGATCTACTAGAAAAAGCTCAAATCATTTTTAATGAAACTCCTATAAATTCACAGAAATTACCTGACTTTGACGCTTCCAGATTATTAGAAATACAAAACGATTTAATTTGGCATAAAAAAATAGTTGGTAAAGCTGATATTGACATTGCTTCACTAATTATTAAATTGAATATTAATGACTGGGTAAATGAGGGCCGAAAATATGTTAATGAAGATGATATTTGTCCATTCTGTCAAAAGCATACTATAACAGAAACTTTTAGAGCAGACTTAGAGAAATATTTTGATGAAACATTTATAGATGATACTGAATCTGTAAATATGAAAGCTACAGAGTACATTAGAATCTTAGAAAATATTATAAACCAACTTTCTGATATAGAGTCGTGTGAAGCTCAAAATATTAAAACTAAATTAGATATCTCTTCGTTTTCAGCATATTTAAAGACTTTAATAAGTATGTTCTCTAATAATAGACAATTACTAAATAATAAGATCAAGGAACCAAGTAGTGTAATTAAATTGGTTTCAGTTAAAGAACAACTTGATGATATTAAAAAGATAGTAGAAGATGCCAATAAGGAAATTGATAAACATAACACTCTTGTAAGCAATTATGACAGAGAATATAATTTATTAGTTGAAAGCATATGGAAATTTCTAGTTGAAGAAAACAAAACTGAACTTCAAAATTATACTAGTAAAGTAAAAGGAATGCAAACTAGTATTGAGGTTTTAAATCTTCAAATTTTGACATTAAAAGGTCAAATAAAAGCTTTAGAAGATGAAATTAGAGAAGACACAAAAAACATGACTAGCGTACAGCCTTCAGTCGATGAAATTAATCGAATTTTGAAATCATTTGGGTTTTCTAATTTTCAAATTGTCCCTGCTAATCTAAATAAAACTCAGTATCAAAATCAAAGAGAAGATGGTACTTTAGCAGAATCAACTTTGAGTGAAGGAGAAGTAACATTTATTACTTTTTTATATTATTTACAGTTGGCTAAAGGGAGTACTTCAGAATCTACTATAACTGAGGAAAGAATATTAGTAATTGATGATCCGATCTCAAGTTTAGATAGCAATATACTTTTCGTTGTTAGCTCCTTATTAAAACAAGTTATTAAAACTATAAAGGCCGAAACCACAAATATAAAGCAACTGATTCTTTTTACTCATAATGTTTATTTTCATAAAGAAGTATCATTTATAGATGGCAAAACAAAACACTGTAGCAGAACAAACTTTTGGGTAATCCATAAAAAAAATAATATAGCTACTGTTGAATTTTATGGAAATGACAATCCAATATCAACGTCCTATGAGTTATTATGGAAGGAGCTCCGCATTTCAAATAGCTCTAATATTTCTATTCAAAATTCAATGCGAAGAATCATCGAAAATTACTTTAAACTTTTGGGTAAATACGGTGATGATGAACTAATAGAAAATTTTAAAACACAAGAAGAACGTGAAATTTGCAGATCATTAATTTGTTGGATAAATGATGGCTCACATAGCATAAATGATGATTTATTTATAGAACATCATGAAAATGTAATTGAAAAGTATTTAACAGTATTTAAAAATATATTTAAATACATGAATCATGAAGAACATTACAATATGATGATGGGTATTGAAAAAGAAATTACTGAGCAGGTTGTTTGATCTAAGCACCGCTGCGCTACTTTCGAAATGGAAAAACTCGCGGCCTATCCGCCAAATTCGCGTCATCCGCGTTCCATAGATTCTCCTTCGTCAGAATGACAAAACTGCTGTAATTCCGCATTCTGCAACCTCTTATTTTGCTGTTGTAATTCAGCTAGTAATACGCTATATTTGCCGCTTTATAAATCTTAAATAAATGATAAATATTACACTGCCGGACGGTTCGGTCAAAAAGTTCGACGCCGGGGTTACTCCCCACGACGTTGCCATGAGCATTAGTGAAGGTTTAGCAAGGAACATTATTTCAGCTTCCTTCAATGGTACAACTGTTGAGACCAAGACCCCACTAACGACGGACGGTTCGCTTGTTTTATTTACCTGGAACGATAAGGAGGGCAAGAAGGCTTTCTGGCACTCTACCAGCCACGTTATGGCACAGGCCCTGCAGGAAATGTACCCGGGCATTAAGCTTACCATAGGCCCTGCTATTGACAACGGTTTTTACTACGATGTTGACTTTGGCGATAACGTTATTACCGATAAGGATTTTAAAGCCGTGGAAGACCGTGTGCTGGCCATTGCCCGAGAAAAGCACGAGTTTACCATGCGCGAAGCCAGCAAGGCCGAAGCGCTTGAATTTTATAAGAAAGAGAACAACCCATACAAAACTGAGCTTATCGAGAACCTTGAGGATGGCACCATCACTTTTTGTGACCACGCTACCTTTACCGACCTGTGCCGCGGGGGCCACATCCCTAACACAGGCCTTATCAAGGCGATGAAGATAATGAGCGTGGCCGGGGCGTACTGGCGCGGTGATGAAAAGAACAAGCAGCTGACAAGAGTTTATGGTATTTCTTTCCCTAAACAGAAGGACCTAACCGAATACCTGGAGCTTTTGGAAGAGGCCAAGCGCCGCGACCACAGGAAACTGGGCAAGGAGCTGGAGCTTTTCGCGTTCTCCCAAAAGGTTGGGCAAGGCCTTCCGCTATGGCTGCCTAAGGGTGCCGCACTGCGCGACAGGCTGGAGCAGTTCCTTAAAAAAGCACAGAAGAAAGCAGGTTACGAACAGGTGGTTTCGCCACACATAGGCCAAAAGGAGTTGTATGTTACATCAGGCCACTACGCTAAATATGGGGCTGACAGTTTCCAGCCGATACACACGCCGCACGAGGGCGAAGAATTTTTGCTGAAGCCGATGAACTGTCCGCATCACTGCGAGATATACAACACAAAGCCATGGAGCTACAAAGACCTTCCGAAGCGTTACGCTGAGTTTGGTACCGTGTACCGCTATGAGCAAAGTGGTGAGCTGCATGGGCTTACTCGTGTTCGTGGGTTTACCCAGGATGATGCGCATATCTTCTGTACTCCGGACCAGCTGGATGCGGAGTTTAAAAACGTAATAGACCTGGTGCTGTATGTTTTCAGCTCGCTTGGTTTTGAGAACTTCAGTGCGCAGATATCGCTTCGCGACCCTGAGAATAAAGAAAAATATATTGGTTCTGAAGAGAACTGGGTGAAAGCCGAGAATGCTATTATAAACGCTGCTAAAGACAAGAACCTCAACACCGTGGTAGAATATGGCGAGGCGGCCTTCTACGGCCCTAAGCTCGACTTTATGGTGAAGGATGCCCTTGGCCGCCAGTGGCAGCTGGGTACCATACAGGTAGATTACAACCTGCCGGAGCGCTTTGACCTGACCTACAAAGGATCGGACAATGAGCTGCACCGCCCTGTTATGATTCACCGTGCGCCGTTTGGCTCGATGGAACGTTTCATAGCAATTTTGCTTGAAAATACAGCCGGGAACTTCCCGCTTTGGCTAATGCCGGAGCAGGCTATCATATTGTCTCTTAGTGAGAAATATGAAAATTATGCTAAAAAAGTTTTACAATTGCTCGAAAATCACGAAATTCGCGCCCTAATCGACAACCGCAACGAGACCATTGGCAAGAAGATACGTGAAGCCGAAGTACAGAAAGTGCCGTTTATGCTGATAGTTGGTGAGGAAGAAGAGAAAAACGGAACGATTTCTGTAAGGAAACATGGTGATGCAGGGAAGTCGAACCAAAGCATGACAATTGAAGAATTTGCCGCATTAGTGCAGGCAGAAATAGATAAAACACTAAAACCATTCTAAGTTAAACTTAAAAATTTAAGAGCCATAGCAATTAGAAATAACAGAGGCTACCAGCCTCGCGTAGAAAAACAGGATGCACACCGGATAAATGCCTTAATCCGTGTACCTGAAGTCAGGCTTGTAGGTGAAGATGTAGAGCCGGGGGTTTACAAAATATCTGAGGCACTGCGCATGGCAGAAGAGCGTGAGCTTGACCTGGTGGAGATATCTCCCAATGCAGCGCCGCCCGTATGCAAGATCATGGATTACAAAAAGTTTATCTATGAGCAGAAGAAGCGTGATAAGATGCTTAAGGCGAAATCATCGCAGATTACGGTAAAAGAAATACGTTTTGGGCCGCAGACGGATGAGCACGATTACGAATTTAAACGCAAGAATGCCGAAAAGTTCCTTAAAGAAGGTTCCAAATTAAAAGCATTCGTGTTCTTTAAAGGCCGCTCTATCATTTATAAAGACCAGGGGCAGATACTTTTGCTAAGGCTTGCCCAGGACCTTGAAGAATTTGGAAAGGTGGAATCGCTGCCGGTACTTGAAGGAAAGAGGATGATAATGTTCATTGCACCGAAGAAGAAGAAATAAGTTATAATGTTGAATGTTATAATGTTTTAAAGTTGCCCAACAAACTTTATGACTTTCAGACTTTCAACTTTACAACTAAAGAGATAGTAAGTAAGATAAATTAAATACAGGAAGAAAATGCCTAAAATGAAAACCAAATCCAGCGCCAAGAAACGCTTTAAAGTGACAGGCTCTGGTAAAATCAAAAGGAAGCACGCTTTCAAAAGTCACATCCTGACCAAGAAATCCAAAAAGCGTAAGCTTGCCCTTACTCACTCTGCACTGGTTCACCCAACAGATGAGAAG
>JAEWKB010000019.1 GCA_023386255.1 Bacteroidota bacterium | reverse complement strand
GGGTGTTAGGAGTTTGTGAAGGAAAACTGCAAGGAAACCTGTTTCCGGAAAAGCAGCAGGATATTGTTTTTGTGTTTAAAGGCCTTGTTGCATTTTATGACCCTCCCAAAAAGAATATTGCCGGTGTTTTGAACGCCTTTTATAAGGCTGGTATTACGGTTAAAATTATAACGGGTGATAATGCCCTGACCACTGCGGCCATAGCGCGCGAGATTGGCTTTGAAGGATATGACAGGACTATAACAGGTGAAGAACTTATGAAGATGAGCGATGAAGACCTGCGTAAGGCTGTTAATGAAAAACAGGTATTCAGCCGGATGTTTCCTGAGGCGAAGCTGAAAATAGTTAAAGCTTTAAAGGACAACGGGCATGTTGTAGCGATGACCGGCGACGGGGTTAATGATGGGCCGGCACTTAAAGCAGCACATATAGGGATAGCAATGGGCAAAAAAGGAACAGCTATTGCAAAAGATGCCGCCTCACTTATCTTATCAAATGATGACCTTACGGGAATGGTAGGTGCTATTGCCATGGGCAGGAAAATCTATACCAATCTTAAAAAGGCAATCCGGTACATTATTTCAATACACATTCCTATCATACTTATTGTGTTTATACCATTGGCTCTCGGATGGCTTTATCCAAATATATTTAGTCCTCTGCATGTTATCCTTCTTGAGCTGATAATGGGGCCAACCTGTTCTGTTATCTACGAAAATGAGCCCGCTGAAGCTGATGCCATGGTAAAGGAGCCAAGGCTGCCTGAAAATGATTTGTTTAATTTAAGAGAATTGTCAACCAGTATAGTCCAGGGCCTTGTAATAAGCCTTGGGCTGCTATGGGTGTACCAATATGCAGTGGGGCAGCATTACAATGAAAACCTAACCCGCAGCATGGTATTTATCACCCTCATGATAGCTAATATCTTTCTCACACTTGTAAACAGGTCTTTTTCGTATTCTGTGTGGGTTACGCTAAAATATAAGAACAACCTGGTATTTTATATTATAACTGTAGCAATAGTTTTAATATTAATACTGTTTACAGTACCCTATTTACGCACATTATTCGACTTCGGGCTACTTACGGCTGCACAATTAGGATTATGTGCACTGGCCGGGGCAATATCTGTGCTTTGGTATGAGGTTGTTAAATACGCAAAAAGCAGGATAGGTTCGTAAAGGCTAGGCTAATGTCAGTTCGTGCGCCAAACCCAACTAAAAACCCTCCTACCAGCAATAATGCTATGTTTTAAAAATGAAGAAAGCTGCATTGCCAAAAAGTTCTGTAGGGAGATAGCTGCCCGCCCGCACTCTCAAGACCTTTTTGCTTAAGCTGCGCAATTATATCCTCTTTAAAAACATACTTTTAATGTTTTTCTAAAAAGTATTTCTTCCTGAACCAGAATGCGAGGTTAACTAAAGTGATTAGAGCCGGGACTTCTACTAACGGACCTATAACCCCTGCAAATGCTTGCCCGCTATTGATACCAAACACACCTATGGCGACCGCAATAGCAAGTTCAAAATTATTTCCTGTAGCAGTAAAAGCTATTGAAGTGCTTTTTGAATAGTCGGCACCAAAGAAGCGTCCTGTGAAAAAGCTTATCACAAACATAATCGTAAAGTAGATTACCAAGGGTATTGCAATCCTGACAACATCCATAGGTATCTGCACAATAAGCTCACCTTTAAGGCTAAACATTATTACTATCGTAAACAGTAGAGCTGTTAAGGTGATTGGTGAAATAATTGATATGTATTTCGTCTGGAACCATTCAAGACCCTTAAGTTTAATTAGAGTATATCGGCTTATGATACCGAGGGCAAAGGGTATGCCTAGGTAAATACCAACACTTTCAGCGATTTGCCCAATACTGATTTCTACTGCAAAGCCGTCATAGCCGAAATAAGGGGGAAGTACTGTGATAAAGATATATGCATATACGCTATATAGGAATACCTGGAAGATACTATTGAGTGCAATAAGTCCCGCAGCATATTCACGGTTACCATCGGCAAGGTCATTCCATACTACTATCATTGCGATACAACGTGCCAAGCCGATAAGGATAACTCCAATCATGTATTCGGGATAACCTTTGAGGAATAATAGCGCTAGGGCAAACATGAGGATCGGCCCAATAATCCAATTTAGCAGCAGGGAGGCACCTAAAACTTTAGTATTTGAAAAGACCTCACCCATTTTGCTATAATTGACCTTTGCTAAGGGCGGGTACATCATCAGGATCAATCCTATGGCGAGGGGGATATTGGTAGTCCCGTGTGAAAAGGAGTTGATAAAGTCACTGCTTGACGGTAGCAGGTAGCCAAGTGCTACACCTATAGCCATTGCAAGGAAAATCCACAAAGTGAGGTAACGATCTAAGAAACCAAGTTTTTTTCTATCGGCGGCAGGGGCGCAATTGTTTGCAGACATACTTATTTTTTAATTTGGGAAAAAACATAAAACATTTCCTCAGCAATCTGGCGGCTGCGCTCATAATACTCTTCCGCTTGCTGCGGTGTATTATCAAATTCTTTCGGGTCTTCATAAGTAATAGCTATCCGCTTTTCAGCACCCGATATAAAAGGGCATCCGCCATCTGCCTGCGAACAGGTCATTATGGCTGCAAAGCCATCTTCAGGATTAAAATCGTCATAATATGTTTTAGAAAAAGCGATTACGGGGTGCTGGTTTTCTGAATATTTTACTGCATATACAGGGTTACTTCCGGTAGAGAGTGTCTGAATCTTGAAACCTGACGTCCTCAAGGTATCAGCAACAACCGGAAACATGGCCGTTGCCTCTGTTCCGCCCGAGTAACAAGAGACCCCTGGAATGTGGAAGTGTGCAGCCGCTGCCTGTGCCCAGACCTGTGCAAGGTGGCTCCTGCGAGAGTTGTGCGTACAAATCAGGTTAAGCCTAATCTCCTCCTGATTTATAGCTTTGGCCTGTATAAAGTCAATTAAAGGCTTAAGCACCTCTTTACGTTCTTCTGAAATATTATCAGAACTGAAGCTTCTCGTTATACTTGTTATTTCCGGATAAAGCATGATATTATTATTATGGTTAGCAGCAGCTTCCGCCGGGGGTGCAGCTGTTGCCACTTTTGGCAGCAATTTCTGAAAGTGCCACTTTTTTCTTTTCAATTGAAACGCCGCACTGGTCTGAGGCAAGGCATGTGGTCTGTTTGTTCAGAAGCAAAAAAACTCTGCCGTCAAAGCCAAGTTCATACTTTCCTATAGTTAGGTCCTGATATTCAACTTCAATTTCATAATTGCCTATGCCTAAAACCTTCTCGGATAAATCAATAATTTTCAATAGCTTTTCCGGTTTCAGCCTGTGGTCTGCATCACTTGAATCTTCCCATAGCTGAAAATTGACAACAGTCTCCTTTCGGATCGTGCCTCCGCAGTCAATAAAATCTTTAGTAATTAATCCCACTTCTGTAACGTGGAAGTTTTCCGGGACATATGACCCATCAGGAAGCTGAAAGGATAATGTCTCTACCGAACTTAAGTACGTTTTAATTTCTGATAGTTTCATAAGATTATTATTAGTATTAGCAGCAGCTTGCTTTTTTCTTTTCTGTATACTCAGTGATATGGTGAAAGAACCCTTTAATTTTTTCAAATCCTGCCTCATTAATGCAATAGCAAATAGCAGTGCCTTCGATATTTCCTTTTATAAGCCCTTCATTCTTAAGTTCTTTTAAGTGCTGTGAAACAGTGGGCTGAGCTAAAGGCATTTCATTTACTATGTCACCGCAAATGCAGGTATCAACCTTCATAAGGTATTCTATTATGGCTATTCGTGCAGGATGTCCCAAAGCTTTGGCTAAGACAGCCAGTTCATTTTGATTATCCGTAAAATGATCGGTTTTAGTTGCTCCCATTTTTTTATTATTATATTGCAATATTACAATATAAGTTGCTTACGTCAATTAATTTTGTAAATTTTTTTTTTAAAAAAGTTTAATGTTGTTTCTGTTGCCGGAGCTACTGCTGAATTACAAAGTTTTAATATTAACTTTCCTTTATAGCCGTATCTTCAAGGCGAAATGTGCCACGATTCTGCCACAAAACTTTTGTGCCTTTTTATAAATTCTGATGAATTGCAGGGAAATAAAAAAACCTGCAATCATTGATTTTGCAGGTTTTACACAGTTTTTTAAAAAATTTGGAAAAGCTAGATTTTCCTCATTTTAACCCTTTTCGTGGGGAGAGCAGGATTCGAACCTGCGAAGGTTTCCCAACGGATTTACAGTCCGTCCTCGTTGGCCGCTTGAGTATCTCCCCAAAAGCTTGTGAGCTTTTTCGCTATTGCGGTTGCAAATATAGGACTGTTTTTTAAGTAAACAAACATATTTACTCCTATTTTGGGCGATATTCTTTAACCGTCTGTAACATAACAAAATAAAAATCTCCCGTCGGGAGATTTAGTGTATCAAAGCTATATCTACTTATTCAGCATCTGGCTTACCGCTGCCCTTAATTCTGCCCCTCGCAGGTCACAGGCTACAACAGTACCTTTTTCATCAAGTATAAAGGTAGCAGGTATGCCTGTAACCGCATATTGTTTAGCAATTGGGTCTTCCCATTCCTTAAGGTTAGATACATTTGTCCAATTCAGCCTGTCGGCAGCAATGGCCTGTTTCCATTTATCTGCCTGTCCCGGCCTGTCCAGTGATACACTGATTATATTAAGCCCCTTTGAATGAAAATCATTATACAGGGCCACTACATTTGGGTTCTCTTTGCGGCAAGGGCCACACCATGAGGCCCAAAAATCTATAATGGTAACCTTACCCATAGACTGTTTTAATGAAACCATTTTACCATCTGGCGTTGGTGCTGTAAAGTCAGGAGCAGGTTTTCCTACGGCCGCAGGAGATTCCGCTTTTGCAATTGCATCGGCAATTTCCAGGCCTTCAGGCGTTTTTTTCATTTTTGCAGTAAGCCCGTTATAGTATTTTTTAACTTCAGAAAATTGGACCTTTCCTGACGCGGCCATTTTTTTTATTAAGGTTACTGAAACGTAGGAATCAGGATATTTTGTCACAAAATCAAAAGCTGTTTGCTGCAATTTTTTGTCAAGGGTTTCAAAATCAATCTTAGATGTCATTCCTTTTTTCAATGTCAAATAGCGGCTGTCATAATACTCCTGGAGCTTTTCATTATTATAAGTGCCTTTACGAACAGATCGTACTATGGTATCT
>JAEWKB010000288.1 GCA_023386255.1 Bacteroidota bacterium | reverse complement strand
CTTTATGATAGAATCGATCATCGACTCCTCATCGGCAATAAGCTTTTTGTTTCGTTTGATGGATTCCTTCATAAACGTGCCCGATGAGTGCGAGACAGGTTTTCGTGCCTGCTGCTGTGAGCATCCTGTTATAATGCCTCCTAAAACGAGCAGCACCGCCACAATCATTTTTTTCATCTTCTTATCCAATTTTTATGTCTGCTAATGTAGCAATAAATTTTTGTATGGTAGCCTCCAGCGTATCTGCCGACCTACCGCCTGCAGCATTAACGTGGCCGCCGCCGTTAAAGTATTTGCGCGCATACTGGTTTACATCAAAATCCCCTTTAGAGCGGAATGATATTTTAATAATTCCCTCTTCCTTATTTTCGCTGAAAAAAGCTGTAAAAACAATATCTTTCATGCTCAGGCCGTAGTTTACCACACCTTCAGTATCGCCTTTGCTGTGGTTAAAGCTGTTCAGCTCTTCCTGGCTAAGGGACGTGTATGATGTTTTATACTGCGGCAACACTTTCATGTTCTGCAAAGCCCTTGCCAAAATTTGTATGCGGTTGTGCGAGTGGTTATCAAACAGCAGGCTGTGTATCGCGCTGTTGTCTATCCCTTTATCAATAAATTCCGCTACAATGCGGTGCGTGGTGCCGGTTGTAGAAGGGTAGCGGAAGGAACCGCTGTCGGTTACAATACCGGTATAAAGGCAGGTAGCAATGGTTCTGTCAATAATATCGCCTTCGCCAATGGCATTGATGAAGTGATACACCATTTCACAGGTAGAGCCGTAGCTTGTATCGCTAAAAGTTACTTTAGCATAGGTATCCGGCTGCTGGTGGTGGTCAATCATTATAAATGGCACGGTAATGTCCTTAAGAGCCAGCTCCATTTGTTCGCCCGTACGCCCGAAGTGGTTAAAATCCAGCGTAAAAACCAGTTCGGCTTCTTTTAATATTGTTGCGGCTGCATCTTTATCTTTTTCAAAGATTACCACCGTGTCTGATGACGGTAGCCAGGCCAGGAAATCAGGAAACTCGTTAGGCGATATAACAGTTGGCTGATGGCCTTTGTATTTCAGGAAATGGTACAGGCCCAGTGTAGAACCCATGGCATCGCCATCGGGGTTTCGGTGGGGTATTATTACAATTTTTTTGGGAGAGGCAAGCAGCCCCTTAACTACTTCAATATCTTCATTTGTCATGCCGCGAAGGTAAGCAATTTTGATATATTGCCAATACTGCCTTAATCGCCGCCACACCCTCCGCATCCGCTGCACCCGCTGTCGCCATGCGATGAGCATCCACTGTGTGAAGTGTCGCTGTCACTTCCGCAGGAGGCGGTATAACTGTTGTTGCATCCGCTTTCAGATCCGCCTTTACCATTATTGTCTTTATTGTTGTAAATAAATACTGTTACCAATCCTACAATGAGGAAAATAACAACTACACCTTCGCCCACTGCCTGCAAAAAGAGGCAGCCCAACAGCAATGCAAGCATTTGCAGCATAAGTGCTTTAAAGTTGACGTTTGGTTTTTTGATAAGCCAGTAGCGATGGAGGTTTACGCGTTGGAAATTTATTTCTGTAAAGCGTGTTTTTCCATCCTGCCATATCGCTTCCGGCGGCTCACTGCCAAACTTTTCAAGATAAAGTTTATGTGATGTGTCATAACAGTTGCTGAATTTTTCTTTTTCCGAAGCGCCGCCTTTAGTAGGGTTGTGATGTATTTCCCTGCCAAGGGTATTGCGGCAGAAATCGATCCAGTAAGAGCGGGTGTAGGTAAGGTGCAGGTGCCAGGCTTGGTCTATAGAATCCGATGGGGTAACAGGTGTGGGTGAAACACAGCACAGGAAGATGAACTTCTTGTATTCTTCTATTACTTCAAAAGTGTATTTGCTACTCCACCCATTTTCCCTGGCAAGCCTTGCAGAAAAAGTAAATGCAGCGTTTTCATCATCAATTGTGAAGTTGTTTATACGTTCCCAAAGTTGTTTCTCTGATTGATTCATTTTTGTTTTAAAATTACTCAAAAACAAAAACGGCAGGTAATTTTAACCTGCCGTTTCACTGCATTTAAAGCTGTACTTGTTACAATTTTTTTAGAAATTCTGTCTTAAGCACCATAACAGTCTTTTCCACCTTGCCTTCAATCTCTTTTTCGTTATCGGTAAGCCTTATATTTTTTACGGTTGTACCTCTTTTAATAACTGATGAAGAGCCCTTTACTTTCAGGTCCTTTATTACGGTCACGCTGTCGCCTTCGTTAAGCAGGTTTCCGTTGCTGTCTTTTACGTCCATGTCAATACTGTTTTATAAAGCAAAAGTACATTTTTTTGGCTCTCAGCCAAACATACTAAAACCGTAAAACTATTCGTTAAACAAATAAGATTTGATATATTTGGCTATCCTAAATAAACAACGAAGTATGCGCAGACTAAACAGGTTTTTATTTTTGTCTCTCTCGCTGGGGGCGTTACAGGTTTCCGCACAGCAATCTACAATTTACACTCATAACCTTACCGAATTTGAACGTGCCGTGGCGCTGTATAACGACAAGCAGTACCAGGCCGCTCAAATATTGTTTGAAAGAACAAAAAGTAACACTCCAGATACCGAAGTACAGGCTGACTGTGCTTATTACATAGCTAACTGCGCCATCCGCCTGAACCAGATGAACGCCGATGTGCTTATGGAGGATTTTGTGGAAGATTACCCTACCAGCACCAAGCAGAACCAGGCGTTTGTGGAAGTGGCAGGCTATTATTTTGACCAGGGCCAATATGCTCAGGCGCTGAAGTGGTATGACAAGGTAGATGAGGAAAATATGAGCGACGCCAACCGCCAGCGCTACAATTTCCAGAAAGGGTATGCCTATTTTAATGCAGGCGATAAAAAACAGGCCGAAAAGTACCTGAACAAGGTGGTAAACTCG
Source organism: Bacteroidota bacterium (assembly GCA_023386255.1). GTDB lineage: Bacteria > Bacteroidota > Bacteroidia > Flavobacteriales > Flavobacteriaceae > Flavobacterium. The sequence continues at coordinate 9,594 of JAEWKB010000288.1, read as the reverse complement.
AAAGAGTTTGGATCGCAGGCAAAGTATTATCTCGGCTACCTGGCTTATGATAATGACGATTACAAAAATGCTAACAGGTACTTTGAGCAGGTGGAAGACCAGGAGAAGTACAAGGAAAAAATGTCGTACTTCCAGGCGGATATGAACTTTAAGCTGGGCAATTTCCAGAAGGCGATAGACCTTGGCGTGCCGCAACTGGCCAAGAGCGACGCTAATGAGAAATCAGAACTGAACAAAATAATTGGGGAAAGCTATTTCAACCTTAAGCAATATGACAAGGCGCTGCCATACCTTAAAGAATACAAAGGCAAAAAAGGCAAGTGGAACAATACCGACTTCTATCAATTGGGATATGCTTACTACAAGCAGGGCGATTATGAAAATGCCATAGCGCAGTTCAACAAGATTATAGAAGGTAACGACCACGTAGCGCAAAATGCCTACTACCACCTGGGCGAAAGCTACCTGAAGACCAACCGCAAGCAGCAGGCGCTAAACGCGTTTAAGAATGCTTCGGAAATGGAGTTTGATGAAAAGATACAGGAAGATGCATGGCTTAACTATGCCAAGCTAAGCTACGATATTGGCAACCCATACCAAAGCGTGCCGGAGGTATTAAACGCTTATATGGAAAAATACCCGGCAACGCCATACAAGCAGGAGATACAAACGCTGCTTATCAATTCATACATCACTTCAAAAAACTATAAAGAGGCTTTAGCCATATTAGAAAAAGACCGCTCACCCCAAAACCGGGCGGCTTACCAAAAGGTATCTTTTTACCGTGGTATGGAGTTATATACCGATGGCAACTATCAGGAAGCGCTGGGCCTATTTAAAAAAGCAGTGGCTGAGCAGCGTGACCCTCGTATTACCGCCCGTGCCACTTTCTGGAAAGCGGAGACTGAATATACGCTTGACCAGTTTAATGAGGCACTGATAAGCTTTAAGCAGTTCATGGCTTTTGATGAGGCCAAGGCTACGCCTGAATATAAGAACGCCAACTATAACCTCGCCTATACGTATTTCAAGCTGAAAGAATATGAGCAGGCAGCTAAATATTTTGGTGATTATGTGGCAACATCAGCCGCTAAAAGCGACAAAGTAAGGCTTAACGATGCTTACCTCCGCCTGGGCGACAGCCACTTTGTTACCGCTAAGTATTGGCCAGCTATGGATGCCTACAACAAAGCCATCGACATGAAAGGCATTGATGCCGATTATGCTTTCTTCCAGAAAGGGTTGAGCTATGGCTTTGTGCAGCGCAACGACAGGAAGATTGAAGACCTTACCAAATTTGTTGCATCATATCCTAAATCGCAATATGCCGATGATGCGCTGTTTGAGTTAGGCAATACCTATGTAACCGAGAACAATACTAGCAAAGCACTCCAAACGTATGACAGGCTTATTGATGATTATAAAGGCAGTTCGTACGTATCCCGTGCAATGATGCGCCAGGCACTTATCTATTACAATGCCGAGAAAGACCAGCAGGCGCTTGCCAAATTCAAGGAAGTAGTTGCTGCTTATCCAAATACGCCTGAGGCGATGGAGGCTGTTTCTACCGCGCGCCTTATTTATGTAGATAATGGCAATGTTGAAGAATATGCGGCATGGGTTAAAACATTGGGCTTTGTTGATGTGAGTGATGCCGACCTTGACAATACTTCGTTTGAGGCGGCTGAAAAGCAATACCTGCAGAACAATACTAAGCAGGCCATTTCAGCGCTTACCAGCTATATCTCAAATTTCCCTAACGGAATCCACGCATTAAAAGCCAACTTCTACCTGGCACAGTCGTATTATGCTGAAGGGCTGGAAAACAATGCTATTCCGAATTATGAATTTGTCATCAGCAAAGCAAGGAGCGAGTTTACTGAGCAGGCGCTGGCAAGGCTGAGCCAGATTCATTTGAAAAAGGCTGATTATGCTAAAGCCATCCCGGTACTGAAAAGGCTGGAAACAGAGGCAGAATTCCCGCAGAACGTAACCTTTGCGCAGTCTAACCTGATGAAGAGCTACTACGAGAGCGAGGATTATGCTAATGCCGTGGTGTATGCTGACCGGGTACTCGCCAATACAAAAACGGAGGACAGGGTAAAAAGCGATGCGCAGATAATTGTAGCGCGATCAGCTATAAAATCAAATGACGAAGCTAAGGCACGCACTGCTTACGCCAAGCTGCTTACTATAGCTAAAGGTGAGCTGGCAGCAGAGGCGCTGTACTATGATGCTTATTTTAAAAACAAGGACGGAAAATTTGACGCTTCAAACACTACGGTACAAAAGCTGTCAAAAGATTATTCGGGGTACAAATACTTCGGCGCCAAAGGCCTTGTGGTAATGGCGAAGAACTTTTACGGGCTTAAAGACAGCTTCCAGGCGACTTACATCCTGGAAAGCGTTATCAAGAACTTTAAGCAATTCCCTGATGTGGTTGAAGAAGCCCAGGCTACTCTTGAAACCATTAAAGGCGAAGAAGCCAAACGCAACTCATCCGTTCAAAACTAATCATCTAAGCCAACAGAAGAAACATGAAGATCAGATTTCAATATATAGCACTTGCAGTAGCCTTTGCAGGCATTCAGGAAGCCATTGCGCAGAAAAAGGACGAGAATATAGGCACCGAAGTTGTAAACGTGGTAAAACCCTATACACCCACAATTTCAGATGCTTTTAAAGTAAAGGAAACACCTGTTATTGAAGACGAGGACAACACGCAGCGTGAGGAGATCAACTATAACATCTTCTCTTTTCCGGTAGCCTCAACCTTTACGCCGGCCAAAGGAAAGGCCGCGGGGGTTGACAGGGCACAACGCGAAAAGCTGTACAACAATTATGCAACGCTGGGCGTGGGCAACTACGGTACGGTTAATGCCGAACTGTTTGTTACCGAAAATCTTAACCGCAATGAGTACGTGGGCGGGATGTTAAGGCACTTGTCGTCGCAGGGCGGTATTGATGATGTGGTGCTTGATGATAAGTATTATAACACATCAATAGACCTTACCTACGGCAACCGCCAGCAATCCTACAACTGGACTGCTGATTTGGGTTACAAACACCAGATATACAACTGGTACGGCCTGCCTGAAGATTTTGCAGCCGTTGCCGAACCCGAAGAAATTAATGCTATTGACCCGCAGCATACCTTTCATAACTTTTACATAGGAGGGAAGATCGGGCTGAAGGAAGGCATATTTAATGAAGCTGCTGTACAGTACAGGCGCTTCTGGGATGCTGAAGGCTCCGCAGAGAACCGTTTCTTCATTAAACCGGGGCTTGATATTGGTGTAGCCGGCGAAAAAATAAAAGTTGACTTTGTAGCTGATTATGTAGGCGGCACATTTGAAAGGGATTATACCACACTTGGCGCTGCGCCTGAATACAGCCACTTTAACCTTGGCCTACAGCCAAGTATTTTGTACCAGAAGGAAGACCTTTCGGTGCAGCTGGGGGCAGGGCTATTTTACAGCATGGGCAAGCTGAACGGCGAGAGCAAAGGCAGGTTCTTTGTATATCCGCAGATAAAAGCATCATACAAAGTGGTGGGCGACCTTATGGTGGCCTATGCCGGCGCTGAAGGTACATTGCGCCAGAACTCGTATGAAGATGCTGTTTCAGTAAATCCGTTTGTTTCGCCAACGCTTGATGTTGTGCCTACCGACCAAAAATATGATATTTATGTAGGCCTCAAGGGTAAGCTGGCTAATGCCGTTGCGTACAACCTGCGCGGCTCATACATGAACGAAGACGACAGGGCAATGTTCCTTAGTAATCCTGCCGTACAGGTTACAGGTGTGCCAACCCTTCCTGAAAATGTAGAAGGTTATCACTATGGTAACTCATTTGGGTTGGTGTATGACAATGTAAAGACATTAAGTTTCTTTGGTGAACTAAGGGCCGACTTTTCTAAAAGTGTGTCTTTTGGAATCAACGGAACATACTACAGCTATAATACCGAAGACCAGGCTGAGCCGTGGAACCTCCCGGAAATTAGGGTAGGGGCCGACCTGGATGTGGATATTACCGAAAAATGGTACGCAGGCGCTAATGTATTCTTTGTGGGCGACAGGAAAGACCGCAGGTTTTTTGAAAGCCCTGTAGATGCTGCGTTTTATGATTTTGAAACCGTTACCCTTAAAAGCTACTTTGACCTGAATGCCCACGTTGGTTACAAGTACAGCGAGAGGCTTACGGGCTTCCTGAGGCTGAACAACATTGCTAACCAGGATTATGAGCGCTGGCTTAATTACCCTGTACAGGGATTCCAGTTTCTTGTTGGGGCTTCGTACAAGTTTAATTTTTAATTATTGCACTGAGGCTCACAGAGCAGGCACAGAGTTACACAGAAACAATTTAATTTCTGTGAAACTCTGCGTTTTCTTGTGTATCTCTGTGATATAAACCATTATGCAAGACTTCAAACTTAAAATCCTCAACTACTACAAGCAGCAAACCCAGGACAGGATTGATGCTTTCAGGGATATGATTGCCGCACTTACCGAAGATGCCTCAAATGATGCAAAAGGCTCGGCCGGCGATAAGCACGAAACAGCCCTGAGCATGATGCACCTTGAGCAGGAAAAGCTGAACGGCAAGCTTGCGGAATTCCTTCAGCAGAAAGCTCTCCTTGACAAAATTGACCCTGAAGCTAAACCTGCCAAAGTTGCATTAGGCAGCGTAGTTAAAGCGAACGATATGTATCTTTTTGTTAGTGCCGCGCTTCCTAAAATTAGTATTGACGGCACTTCGGTCATTGCCTTATCACCGCAGTCGCCCCTGGGAAATAAAATAATGGGTATGAGTTTAGGTGATGCATTTGAAATTGGGTCGACAAATTATATAATTTCAGAGCTGCTTTAAGTATTGAAGAAATGCTTATATAAACTTAGGAACTCCTTAATTAAGATTTGTAACCTTCTTCTGTGAAAATTCCTGCTCTTGCTTTTTAATTTTATAACATCTGTGGTTTTAGGTAACAAATCTTAACCTAAAGCGAGGTTTGTGTTTTATAATTGAAAGTAAAAAATCATTTTTGTCTTGTTGAAAGTAACTGATGCAGTTACTTCATCTTACTAATTAAAACAGGCAAAGTGTATGTGCGGAATTTTAGCAATTATAGGAAAAGGAAAAGACGAGCAGCTGGTGAAGCAGCTTTCAAAGAGAATGTCGCACCGCGGTCCTGATGAAAGTGATCTTCATATTACCGCTAACGGCCATATACTAAGCCATGAACGGCTTTCTGTTATTGATCTGCATACCGGCAGGCAGCCTATCCAGGGAACTTCTTCAGCATGGATGGTCCATAACGGGGAAATTTATAACCACAGACAATTGCGAGACACTGTGTTGAAGAATCATGCTTTTAGGACTTCATCAGATTCTGAAGTAATTGTACATCTTTATGAAGAATACGGCTACAATTTTTGTAACCTGCTGGATGGTATGTTTGCATTTGTTGTAATTGATGGAGATGATTACATTGCGGGGAGGGACCCGTTAGGTATTAAACCTTTATATTATGGCCTTGACGAGAGGGGTAGGATATATTTTGCCTCTGAAATGAAAGCTATAGCCGACCAATGCCAAACATTTGCCACTTTCCCGCCGGGACATTATTACACGCCAAAAACAGGGTTTGTAAAATATTACAGGCCCCAATGGGAGGATGCCTCCAAAGCGGTTAATGTTGTTGATTATGTTGCCCTGCGTGAAACACTTACAAAATCTGTAACAAAAAGGCTGATGAGCGATGTGCCGGTGGCAGTGCTGCTGTCGGGAGGGCTAGACTCATCTGTAATTTCATCAATAGCGGCGAGGGAAATGAAAAAGCTCGGCAGGCCACTGCATTCATTCTCCATAGGCCTTGATGCCATGGCCCCGGATGTAGCTGCAGCACGCAAAGTAGCGGATTTTATAGGTACTGAGCATCATGAAATTTATTTTACCATAGATGAAGGTATTGCCATACTTGATAAGCTTATATGGCACTTGGAGACCTATGATGTAACATCTGTAAGGGCCAGCACACCAATGTATTTTTTGTCTAAGGCTATAAATGATATGGGTATAAAAGTAGTGCTGAGCGGTGAGGGGGCCGACGAGATATTTGGTGGATACCTGTATTTCCGTAATGCGCCGTCGGCGGCAGATTTCCAGAGGGAGACAATGGACAGGGTGCAGAAACTCTTTACCGCTGATTTGCTTAGGGCAGATAAGAGTACCATGGCACATGGGCTGGAGGCCAGGGTACCGTTTCTTGATAAGGAGTTCCTGGAACTGGCTATGCAGATAAGGCCTGAGGAAAAACAGCCGGAAACTTATGCAGGTGTAGAAAAGTATATACTGAGGAAAGCATTTGATACCCCTGCGGCGCCATACCTGCCTGATGAGTTATTATGGAGGCAGAAGGAGCAATTTAGCGATGGGGTAGGTTACAACTGGATAGACATGCTGATAGATTATTGTTCGTCTCAGATAACAGACGAACAGATGGCGGCGGCAGAAGACAGGTTTCCATACAATACCCCTGCTACTAAGGAAGCCTATTTTTACAGGGAGGTTTTCCACAAGCATTTCCCACAGGTAAGCGCGGCCCAAACAGTAAGGAAATGGATACCTAAGTGGCAGGAAAATACAGATCCCAGCGGACGTGCCAACGCGGCACATAAATACGCCGATATAAGTATAGCACAGTATAAGTAAGAGATATAATTTAAGGTTTGGATTTTAGTTTGTTTGTTTAAAATGTCCCGTTTTAGCACCGGGACATTTTTGTTTTATTCAGCAGTTGAGCAACAGTGCTAAGGTATCTTTACCAATTGTTATGTATTAATAAAATGTTAATAACTTAGATGCTAAAACGCCTGTTTTAATAGCATTATCCTCTCTGTTTTTATATATTTGTTCGTTAAACTTAAAAATTAGTTAAGACATATAGTTTATGAGTGAGGAAATAAAGAAAAACAATTATTCGGCAGTCAGTATTCAGGCACTGGAGGGGATGGAGCACGTAAGGATGCGTCCTTCCATGTATATTGGAGATGTGGGTACAAGAGGGCTTCACCACCTTGTTTACGAGGTAGTTGATAATTCTATTGACGAGGCGCTTGCCGGGCATTGTGATACTATTTTTGTTACTATTAATGAGGATAATTCCATAACCGTTGAAGATAACGGCCGTGGTATTCCGGTAGATATACATAAAAAAGAAGGCGTTTCGGCTCTGGAGGTTGTAATGACCAAAATTGGTGCCGGCGGTAAGTTTGATAAAGATTCTTATAAAGTATCGGGCGGCCTCCACGGGGTGGGTGTGTCGTGTGTTAATGCGTTATCAGACCACCTGAGGGCTACAGTGTACCGTGATGGCAAAGTGTATGAGCAGGAGTATGAAAGAGGTAAGGCCATGTATCCTGTTAAGCAGATAGGCGAAACTACAAAAAGGGGTACAACGGTAACTTTTAAACCCGATGGCACTATATTTACGCAAACGCTTGAATATTCATATGATACCCTTGCGGCCCGTATGCGTGAGCTTTCGTTCCTTAATAAAGGGATTACTATAAAGCTGACCGATAAAAGGGAGCAGGATGATAAAGGGGAATATGTAGCGGAAACATTCCACTCACAGGAAGGTTTGAAGGAGTTCGTTAAGTTCCTTGATGGAAACCGTGAGCCTATTATAGCGAGTGTTATAAGCATGGAAACGGATAAGGGTGAGATACCTGTTGAGGTGGCGCTTATTTACAATACCAGCTATACCGAAAATATTTTCTCATACGTAAACAACATCAATACGCATGAGGGTGGTACGCACCTTTCAGGCTTCCGCCGTGGGTTGACCAACACGCTTAAAAAGTATGCTGATAACTCCGGCCTGCTTGATAAGCTTAAATTCGAAATTTCGGGTGATGACTTCCGCGAAGGGTTAACCGCGATTATTTCGGTTAAAGTGGCTGAGCCGCAGTTTGAGGGTCAGACTAAAACCAAACTTGGTAACCGTGAGGTTGTTGCTCCTGTGAGCCAGGCGGTAAGCGAGATGCTTGAAAACTACCTTGAAGAAAATCCGAACGATGCCCGCACTATAGTTCAAAAAGTTATACTTGCCGCACAGGCACGGCATGCTGCTAAAAAAGCACGCGAAATGGTGCAGCGTAAAACCGTTATGGGTGGTGGCGGACTGCCGGGTAAATTGTCAGACTGCTCAGAACAAGACCCTGCAAAATGCGAGGTTTTCCTGGTAGAGGGTGACTCTGCGGGCGGAACTGCAAAACAGGGGCGTGACAGGGCTTTCCAGGCTATCCTTCCGCTAAGGGGAAAGATCCTGAATGTTGAAAAGGCGATGCACCACAAGGTGTTTGAGAACGAAGAGATACGTAATATATTCACCGCACTGGGCGTAACCATCGGTACCGCTGAAGACAGTAAGGCGCTTAACCTTGAAAAGCTGCGTTACCATAAGGTAGTTATTATGTGTGATGCCGACGTTGACGGTAGCCACATTTCAACGCTTATACTTACGTTCTTCTTCCGCTTCATGAAAGAACTGATCGAGAATGGCCACGTATATATAGCTACACCACCGCTGTACATGGTTAAAAAAGGAAATAAGAAGGAATATGCCTGGACCGATGCTCAACGTGATGAAATTAGCTCGAGGCTGGGTGCCGGCGCTACCATACAACGCTATAAGGGCCTTGGTGAAATGAACGCTGAGCAGCTTTGGGAAACTACACTTGACCCTGAGCACCGCACACTTCGCCAGGTAACAATTGACAGTTTAACAGAAGCCGACAGGATATTCTCTATGCTGATGGGGGATGAGGTTCCGCCAAGGAGGGAATTTATTGAGAAGAATGCGGTTTATGCCAATATTGATGCGTAAGCCAAAAGCTATAAAAATTATATGTGCTGCCGCCTTGCTTTTTTCCACGGGCAAGGCTGCTGCTCAGGCTGAAGAGCTTGAACAATTAGGGCGTCTTATCAATGACGCCATATTTTTTTCGGATAAATACATAACCCCTGCTACAGATGCTGCTGTTTACCAGGCTGCTTCAGGCTGGGTAACAAGTCCCAAAGCGCGTGAGCGTTGGGATTTTACTCTTTCGGTACATACTAACGTCTTTTTTGTGCCGCAAAGGGACAGGAGTTTTGAAATTTATAATTCTGATTTTGAATTTTTTACTTTAGAAGAAGGTACAACGGCATCGGTGCCTACTGCCCTGGGTAATGATGAGCAGGTAATGCTTAGCGGACAACTGGGGGATGAGGAGGTACGGCTAAAAACACCCGAAGGCATAAACCGGGAGGTAGTTGTCTATCCTTATTTCCAGGGATCGTTAAGTATTGGATGGGGATTTGAGGTTGTGGCTAAGTACTCACCCAAGATAAAACTAAAGAGGAGCAATTACCAGGTGTATGGGGCAGGTTTAAAATATGATTTCGGACGGCATATTAAAAAGCTGCAGGAAAAAAAGATAAATCTGTCGGTGTTGGCGGCTTACTCTAAAGAGGATGTAACCTTTGATTTCTTAAATGTTGATACATCGGCAGGATCTCTTGGTATAAGTACCCTTACAGGGCTTGTAG
>JAEWKB010000255.1 GCA_023386255.1 Bacteroidota bacterium | reverse complement strand
GGAGGCCGTTTTTCCATTAGAGCTCAACACCATGCCGGGATGGGCAGGCAGCTCATGGTACTGGCTAAGGTACATGGATCCGTTTAACGAAGAAGAGTTTGTAAGCAAAGAAGCCGAAGCCTACTGGCAGAATGTTGACCTGTACATTGGTGGCAGCGAGCACGCTACAGGGCACTTGTTGTACAGCCGTTTCTGGAACAAGTTTTTAAAGGACAGGGGCTACATAAACAACGAAGAGCCTTTTAAGAAGCTGATCAACCAGGGGATGATTTTGGGAGATAGTGCTTTCATCTTTAGAATTAATCGTGGTTACCATAACGATCATCCTACTAAAAGTGATAATGAAGCTCAAACATTAGATGAACTAACAGATAACTTTAATATTTTATTTAATACTGTTTTTGACGGAAGATTAATTTCATGGGATATTTTAAAAGGTAAGCATTATGAAAATGATGCAAATGGACTAAAATATAATTTATATGAAGTTTTTGGAGATGTTGAACATTTTGAGGCAGCAGGTTATGATCCTAAACAGGTATATTTTAGTGTGTCAAAACTTCACGTTCCCGTTGAATTTGTAAATGCAAAAAACGAAATTGAAGAAGAAGGTTTTATTTATTGGTATAGGGATAGGATAGACAAAAGTGAATTATTTAAATCTAACGGAAAATTTATAGTTTCCCGCGAAGTCGAAAAAATGTCCAAGTCCAAATACAACGTAGTAACGCCTGATGATATCTGCGAACAATATGGTGCCGATACACTAAGGCTTTACGAAATGTTTTTGGGTCCGCTCGAGCAGGCCAAGCCATGGAACACTGCCGGTATAACCGGTGTTTCAGGTTTCCTTAAAAAGCTTTGGAGGCTATACTTTGATGATAACGGACTTATAGTAACCACCGGTGAAGCAAGCAAAGAAGCTTTAAAAATATTACATAGGACAATAAAAAAAGTGCAGGATGATATTGAGAACTTCTCCTTCAATACATCAGTAAGCTCCTTTATGATTGCGGTGAATGAGCTTACGGCCATCAACTGCCATGAGCGGACTATTTTAGAACCGCTTGCTGTACTTATCTCTCCGTATGCCCCCCACATTGCCGAAGAGCTTTGGCACAGGCTGGGCCACCAGGGCAGTATTTCTCAGGTGCCGTTCCCGGTGTTCAACCCTGAGCACCTGGTAGAAAGCAGCAAGGAGTATCCGGTTTCCTTTAACGGGAAAATGCGTTTTAAGATCGAGTTGCCGATGGACCTTTCGGCAGCCGAAATCGAAAAAGCCATTCTTGCCGATGAACGTACGGTACAGCAACTGAACGGACAGGCGCCTAAAAAAGTGATTGTAGTACCGGGCAAGATCATCAATATAGTAGGATAAAACATCCCTAAAAATCTAAATCAAAAGCTGCAGCTACATAATAGTTGCAGCTTTTTCCCGTTAATAAAATTATTAACAGGAAAATTTTGGCACGTAATTTGGTTTATGCAAATCATCAATCAATAAAATAAACACTTATGAAAAAACTAGTACTTGCAGTAATCTGCGCCATCGGGTTTCAATCATCATCAATCGCACAGGAAACAGTAGAAATGACATCATCAACAGCAACTGATTCTACAGCCTGTAACAGTAAAGTTAAAGGGGGGCTATATGCTTCTTTTGGAGCTGCTTTTTTAGGGGACTATAAAATCAGCGACCGGCTAAGGATGGCAGGCGCGCCGGTCATGGCCGAAGCAATTCCTGAATTTGCTATTGGTATTAATGTATCGGGACGCCAATTCTCTGTAGATGTAGAGGCAACAGCAGGCTATTCAGACGAAAAGAATAATGATACGAGGGTGCGTACTGCGGTTGCGGGATTTAAACTGAGGGGGCATTATGTTCCTTACAGAACACAATCGTTCTTCTTTTCAGGCGGTGCCGACCTTTCATTTATTGGTACACAGGCCGACATTTTTAGCCGTGGCAACGAGATTGACCTGAATAACCTTGACCCTGATACCCACACCGGGCACATCAGCTTAAGGAACGGCTTACTGTATGCAGGGCCTTCGGTAGCGGTAGGATTATTTCAGGACAAATCATTCCCTATAAGGCTTAACCTCGGCTATGAGTGGGGGCTGACCAACGGTAAATGGGAATCAGACTTTGCTGATGTCAGGAATACAGTAAAAGAGAGCGGGCATGGCCGCGCTTATGCAAGGATTACTATAGGATTATAAACATCCTGCCTGACAAAATATCACCTGAAGCCAGTCTGCAAAGATTGGCTTCAAATTTGATGTACAATTACTAAAACAAACAATAAATAAAAAAAGATGATTGGATATTATATAATATTAGGATTGATTGCATTAATAAGCTTTGCTGTTAGCAGCAGGCTGAAGAGCAAGTTTGAGCATTACAGTAAGGTACACCTGCGAAATGGCATGAGTGGTGCTGAGATTGCACAGCAAATGCTGCACGACCATGGGATTTATGACGTGAAGGTAATTTCTACTCCAGGCCGTTTGACCGACCATTATAACCCGGCTGATAAAACGGTGAACCTTAGTGAGGCGGTATATAACCAGCGCAACGCTGCCGCTGCCGCTGTTGCCGCGCACGAGGTGGGCCATGCCGTACAGCATGCCACAGCATATAGTATGCTTACTTTCCGCAGTAAGATGGTGCCTGCGGTAAATATTTCATCAAGCCTGTCGCAATGGCTTTTAATAATTGGAGTTGTTTTAATGGCGGCTTCAGGGGCTGGTTTTGGCGTAGCAGTTGCAGGGCTTGCTTTGTATGCCATTACCACACTGTTTACTTTTATAACACTGCCGGTAGAGTATGATGCCAGTAACCGCGCCCTTGCCTGGCTGAAAAATAAGAACATGGTGAGCCAGCAGGAATATGCCGGTGCAGAAGATTCGCTTAAATGGGCTGCCCGTACTTATGTTGTGGCCGCAATAGGATCACTGGCAATGTTGGTATATTGGGGGCTACAGGTATTTGGAGGTTCCAGGGATTAATGATGCCCTGTCTATATATATTTATTCAACGAAAAATCCGCTAACAACCTTAGCGGATTTTTTTATATGCGCTTCGACAAGCTCAGCGTGACTGAGAACTGCGGCTTGGAAATTGAATAACGCTTCGACAGGCTCAGCGTGACAGGTAA
>JAEWKB010000251.1 GCA_023386255.1 Bacteroidota bacterium | reverse complement strand
GTGTTATGGTCGACATCTGCCATAGAAAGCCTATTTCCCGAAGAAGCGGTATAAAGAAGTCATAAAAAATTTCTTTAAAAGACCTTTCTGCAAGTAACGAATCATATGTACTAAGGAACAGCTGTTTATCAAAGTTCATCATAGACAGCTTGAAGTTGTTCAGCACATGCCCCGCCATGTTTTTCCTGCCCAATACTTCCCTTACAAGTACAGGTATCTTTTCTTCGGGCAGTTTAGAGATGGTAGAAATTTTATACCCAAATGAGTGCAGGGTGCTGATGTTAAGCAGCTTCTGTAAGTTCGCCACATCATAATACCTTATGTTGGTATCAGTCCGCATGGGTTGCAGTACATTGTATCTTTTTTCCCAGATACGTATGGTATGGGCTTTAATGCCCGACAGGTTCTCAAGGTCTTTAATGTTGAAGATATTTTTTACACTGTTCATTGTTTTTGAAAAAAGATTAGACAAATATAAAACTTTATCAGGAACATATTTTAAATCAGCGTGTAATATTTGCAGTTTTACCAAAATATTATGTTATGGTTTGGTTTTTGATTATTCTGCTAAACCCTTCATAACTAAAGTTTTTTATCTCGAAATAAAGTGTACCTTTGCACCTTCAAAAAAATACAGATGGCATCCATTAGAAACATTGCGATTATTGCTCACGTTGACCACGGTAAGACTACGCTGGTTGATAAAATTATGTACCACTGCCAGTTGTTCCGTGAGAACGAGAACACAGGCGACCTTATCCTGGACAACAACGACCTGGAGCGCGAAAGGGGTATTACCATTACATCCAAAAACGTTTCGGTAACGTATAAAGGCACCAAGATCAACATTATAGATACTCCGGGCCACGCCGACTTTGGTGGTGAGGTTGAGCGAGTTCTTAATATGGCTGACGGTGTTTTGCTATTAGTGGATGCATTTGAAGGCCCAATGCCGCAAACACGTTTCGTACTGCAAAAAGCTATAGACCTTGGCCTTAAGCCTTGTGTTGTTGTTAATAAAGTTGATAAAGAAAACTGTACTCCTGAAGAGGTGCACGAAAAAGTGTTCGACCTTATGTTTGAGCTTGGCGCTGAAGAGTGGCAGCTTGATTTCCCAACCGTGTATGGTTCGGCTAAGCAAAACTGGATGAGCGATGATTTCAGGAACAAAACTGAAAATATAGAACCACTTCTTGATATGGTACTGGAGCACATACCTGCACCAAAAGTATCTGAGGGAACACCACAAATGCTTATTACATCGCTTGACTTTTCAAGCTTTACAGGCCGTATCGCTATAGGCCGCCTGCAAAGGGGCGTGCTTCGCGAAGGGATGAACATAAGCCTTGTTAAGCGTGATGGAAAGATCATAAAATCTAAAATCAAAGAACTTCACACTTTTGAAGGCCTTGGCCGTAAAAAGGTAGAAGAAGTACAGGCAGGAGACATTTGTGCTATAGTAGGCCTTGAAGGTTTTGAAATTGGCGATACTGTTGCTGATTTTGAAAACCCTGAAGCGCTTACATCTATTGCTATTGATGAGCCTACAATGAGCATGCTTTTCACTATAAACGATTCTCCTTTCTTTGGCAAGGAAGGTAAATTTGTTACTTCGCGCCACATTAAGGACAGGCTGGCTAAAGAGCTTGAAAAGAACCTTGCCCTTAGGGTAGAGGAGACTGACAGTGCTGATAAATTCATGGTGTTTGGCCGTGGCGTACTTCACTTATCGGTTCTTATCGAAACCATGAGGAGGGAAGGCTACGAGCTGCAAATAGGCCAGCCGCAGGTTATCATCAAAGAAATTGACGGTGTAAAATGTGAGCCGGTTGAAGAGCTTACTATTGACCTTCCGGAAAACCTTTCGGGCCGTGCGGTAGAGTTTGTTACACAGCGTAAAGGCGAAATGCTTAGTATGGAGCCAAAAGGTGAGCGTATGATAGTTAAGTTCCTTATACCTTCAAGGGGTATCATCGGGCTTAGGAACCAATTGCTTACGGCTACAGCGGGTGAGGCTATCATGGCACACCGTTTCCTTGAGTACCAGCCTTTTAAAGGCGAGATACCGGGACGCTTGAGCGGATCGCTTATTTCTATGGAAAACGGTAAGGCTATCCCTTACTCTATTGATAAATTACAGGACCGTGGTAAATTCTTTGTTGACCCTAACGAAGATATTTACGAAGGGCAGGTTATTGGCGAGAACAGCCGTGGCGATGACATGGTAGTTAACGTAACCAAGACCAAAAAGCTTACCAACGTACGTTCAAGCGGTGCTGATGATAAAGCAAGGATTATCCCTGCCATCAAATTCTCGCTTGAAGAAGCGCTTGAGTATATTCAGAAAGATGAATATGTTGAGGTAACGCCTAAGAGCCTTCGTTTAAGGAAAATATACCTTAACGAGAACGACAGGAAACGTTATAAGATAGCGTAAGTTTACAGCGTGTTTACTATTAAATATAAACCACACTATTTAGTGTGGTTTTTTTATTGCTATCCTTTTGTTGACTCTAAATATAAAAATAGTACTAAATAATAGGGAAATAAGTATAAATATTATAGGATGAATTTCTGTATTAACTTTAGTAAATGAATTTTTAAAGACATAGCATACATTGTTTACAGCAATAAAAACTGCTATGGTTGTATAGCATAATATACAGGTGTAAAAGTAAGATCTGAAAATTGGTAATCTTTGGGATAATAAAATACTAATTATAATAGGAATAAAGATTATTAAACCATCAAATATACCTAACATACCCATTAAAGGGGATAATATTATACTGCCCGAAATTTCAAGAGTAAATGGTAATCTTCTAAAGATTATACCCGAGGCATTTAATAATATATTAAATATAACATAATAAATTAGATAATGTAGAATCCAAATCTTTGCAAATGTTTGTACTCTCTCAAGACTTATAGCCATAATTTACCTCATCAAACTAAAATGCCCTTTTACAACCCTGCCGTTATCAAGCTCCAGTACAAACCAATAATCGGTAGCGGGCAGGTTGTGGCCGTTATAAATGCCTGTCCAGCCATCGCCGCGGGGGTCAACATTGGCTAACATTTTCCCGAACCTGTCGAAAATATAGATTTTGCTCTTGCTGTAGAATAAAGAGTTTACGCCAATTATATTCCACGTATCATTCACCCCGTCATGGTTTGGTGTAAAAAATTTAGGGATAGAGAGAACGGCAATGTCCTTATGTACTACACCACAGCCTTGCGTGTCATATACATACACGGTATGCGTACCAGCTGTAACATTTTCAAAATAGTTCGATTCCTGGTACGGCCCGTCAGGCAGGTCCAGGCTGTACAGGTAGGTAGTATTTACATTATTGCCCGGCTGCACATGTACGGTTACGGTATTGTTCTCGGCCAGGTCAACAATATCCACTCCGGTTATCACTGCCACATCTGATGCTGTTACGGTAATAATCCTCGTCTTTTCGCACAGGGTAGGGAAGCGCGTATCAATAACGCGTACGCTATATGTTCCGGGCTGGTTTACCTGTATCGTCCTTGTAGTTGCCCCGGTAGACCATACAAAAATAAAGTTAGGGTTTACCTCGTTCAGTCCCGGGTCCAGCGTAATGAATGCACCGGTATTAAGGCATACAAGACCTTCACCGGCAGTATCAATATTAGGCAGTTTCCGTACCACCAGTTTTATTTCCTGTAATGTGGTACACTGATTGTTGTTTTCTATACGGGCATACACGCTTTGCTGATTCGGTACTGTATTGGTAAAGTTAGGTGTCACAGGGTTCTGTTCCAGCAGTGCATCATCAGCATTGGCATAATATATTACCACATTGGTTCCTGTTTCCAGTCCTGCATCTCTCAGGTTAAACTGCGTAATGCCGTCTTCAGAGCTTTCCTCATCGCAAAGCTGTAATGTAATCGGTGTTGTGGCATTGGCATTTACTACAAGGTTTAGCGGCAATATCCTTGAGCAGCCTGTTTGCGTATTAGTAACCTTGGCTGCAATTTGCTGCGGGTTGGCAGTATTTGTATAAGCATCAGGCAGGGGAGAGCCATTATTTTGTGCCTCTGTAGTTGTGGCATAATAGGTAACGGTAAAGTTGGCATTACCTCCTGTTAATTGTCCATCGGCCTCAGACAGGCTAAACTGTGTGAGCCCGTCAGGCGAAACAGCAAGGTCGCACTGTACCAGTGCTGCTCCTGTAACTACGGGGGGCAACGGGTTAACAATAAGTGTAACAGGCTCAATCCTGAAACAGTCGGGCAATACATTGCTTGTAACCCTTGCAAATACCACCTGAGAATTTGGTGTAGTATTATAAAAGTTTACCGGCAGGGCATCATTTTGAGATAGCGCTTTGGCAAACGTAGGGTAATATTTGGTGGTAAACTGGGTACTGTTCTGCACCATGGCCAGTGTGGCAGCATCAAGATTGAATATCGCCCGGCCGTTGGTATCATCACCGTCGGCAGCATCATCACAGGTAGCAAAAGAGGTTGTGGTAAGCACCGGGGCATTAGTTACCCTAACTT
>JAEWKB010000149.1 GCA_023386255.1 Bacteroidota bacterium | reverse complement strand
GGGTTACACCCACTGCCTTTCAAAAAATAATGAGACAAAAACGTTATACAAAATAATTTAGAAGAGGAAGAATGCGACCAAGCACACTACACATAATGCTTGCCGATGACGATGAAGATGACCGATTATTTTTTAAAGAGGCATTTGAAGAAGTTATAGTAGACCATACAATAACAACATTTAATGACGGTGTACAGCTGATGAACTATCTGCTGAAGCCCGAGAACGCTATACCCGACATTATATTCCTGGATCTCAACATGCCACGCAAATCAGGCGTGGAATGCCTTAAGGAAATAAGGGGTGACCAGCGACTGAAGGAAATTACGGTAGCTATATATTCTACCTCATCATCTGAGCAGGACATAGAAGATACTTTTGTTGCAGGAGCTAATGTATATATCCGCAAGCCTAATGATTTCAGCATGCTCAAAAAAGTGCTGAGCGATGTAGTACAGATAAACTGGCAGTATATTACTGATGGTTTTAATAAAGACAGCTTTATATTAAGCTTATAAATAAGGTGCCAAAAAGGCACCTTATTTGTTTACAAAGTCCTATAGATGTATTAAAACATAATACTTTAGCATAATATTCACATTCTCTTAAACCAATATTAACTATATTTGTAAGACATTGTTTAAAACTATAGTATTATGAAGAGGGACTTAACGATATTTTATGCAGATGATGATCAGGAGGATTTGGACTTCTTCAGGGAAATAGTAGATGCTATTGATGATACTGTAGTTGTCCATACACAAAGCACCGGGCAACAGCTCATGAAAGCACTAAATAACCCGCCTCCTACACCCCACCTTATTTTCCTGGACATTAACATGCCCGGAATGAATGGGTTTGATGTACTTAAAAAAGTACGTGGTTCAGAAAACCATAAGGGACTTCCTATTGTGATCTTTTCAACATCAGGCGATGAAGACGCAATTAAGAAGAGCAGGGAGCTTGGGGCAACTTTTTATGTGCAGAAATCCAGCGTTTTCGATCAGCTTAAAAAATCAATAGAACATGCTTTAAAGATTAACTGGGGGACCTTTATCACCTCAGATAATAATTTTGTTTACCATTTCAGTTAGCCGCCATACATGAATACCGAATTAATTACCGAAACCTTTTTAGAAAGGTTAAGGACTACTACTGCCCCATCACACAAACATCTCGAAGATTTACCTGTTTCAGTTTCCATTATGAACCCGCACGTATCAGCCGGACAATATTCGCTGTACCTGCAGCTAATGCATGATGTAGTTAAGGATACCGAAGAGAACATTTTCCCGTTATTAAAGGATGTAATCACTGATATTGATGAACGCAGAAAAGCTTCACTTATTGAATCTGACCTTCAGCATCTGGACGTAATAAAAAGCCATTTCCTTCAACCGCTTACTCATTCGGCGCAATCAGTCACAACAGCTTTTGCTCTGGGCATTATGTATGTAGTTGAGGGATCATCATTGGGAGGCCGCGTTATTTTAAAAAATATTTCGGCAGCACTTGGTTATGATGCAAATGCCGGTGCACGTTACTTTGCCGGCTATGGCCAGACGACAGGCAGCAACTGGAAAAAATTCCTCACGATGCTGACGGATTTTGAAACTGCGGAAAAATGTGAAGATGAAATAATTGCAGGTGCTGATTTTGCTTTTAATGCCATTGCAGCACACTTTAATGCCCCCAGATAGTTTTTATGAAAGTAAGAGATATTGTTAACCGTGACATAGTTAACCTTAATAATTGCGAACAGGAGCCTATTCATATACCGGGAAGCATACAGCCACACGGTTTTTTATTGGGCCTGAAAGAAAAAAGCTTCACCATTGACTATTGCAGTGCCAATTGTGAAGAGTATTTAAGGATACAGCATACAGAGTTACTGGGCCAGAACTTCAAAGAACTCTTTGGCCCTGAGGCTGAAAAAGCCCTGACTAGCTATATAAATGAGGGCCGCATGCTCTCCAGCACCCTTTTAAGGCTAAAACTACAGGAAAGAGAGTACCTGTGCACCCTGCACAACAGCAATGCAATATTTGTACTGGAAGCAGAACCTGTAGATGCGGCCGAAAAAAATGCAAGCCAGGTGTATGACCAAACATCCCAGTTCCTGAACTACATGAGCGATACGCATACACTTAAGGAACTTTGCAGCCTGGTAGCAAAGGGTACCCGCGAGCTTACAGGCTATGACCGTGTAATGATATACCGCTTTGACGACGATTATAACGGCGAAGTATTTGCCGAAAGCCGCCGGGAAGACCTTGAGCCTTTCCTGGGACTGCATTACCCACATACAGATATACCTGTGCAGGCGCGCCAGCTGTATATGCAAAACCTGCTGCGCCTTATTGCAGATGTTGATTATAAACCGGTACCTATATATACTGTTGATGATGAACCGGGCAAAAATCTTGACCTTAGCCTGTCTATCTTAAGAAGCACATCGCCTATACATGTAGAATACCTTCACAATATGGGAGTTGGCGCTACATTAACTATATCTTTAATTTATAAAAAAAGGCTGTGGGGCCTTATTGCATGCCACCACTACTCGCCAAAAAACATTACGCCTGAAGTGAGGCTTGCAGCACAGCTGCAGGGGCATTTTATCACATCGCAGATAGACATGAGGCAGGCAATTGAAGAATATGATATAGCCCGTAAAACAGCCACAGCACTTGAAGCAATGAATAAGGTTGGGCTAGAGCCTTCATCCGGTTCTTTTGCAGGGCTCATACATCATAAAGAGCTCTTAGAGCTATGTAACGCCTCCGGTGCGGCCATTGTATTTAATAATAATGTATTTAAAACCGGTATTACTCCTGATGATGATGAAATACAAAAGCTGGCCGGCTGGCTGGCTGTATATACATCAAACGGATACATGAATACCGATAAGCTTACCGGGCTCTTGCAGGATGATGCAAGGCTTTGCAGCAGGGCTTCAGGTATTATTTACCACTCACTGCACAATGACAACAATAACTGTATTATATGGTTCAGGCCTGAAACCAAGGTTGAAGTAAACTGGGCAGGTGACCCTTCAAAATCAATTATTAAAGATGCAAAAGGATTATCACCGCGTAAATCTTTCGAATTGTGGCAGGAAATTGTTGATTGCCGCAGTAAGGAATGGCTGCAGCCCGAAATAACAGCCGCAGCAGCATATTCGTATAACCTGCAGCGCCATATTAACCTTTATACAATTACGCGGGAAGAAGAAAAATACCGCAAATTGAGCGAACTCCTTAAAGAAACAAATTCTGAACTTGAAAACATAAACTGGATAAGCACACACGACCTCCAGGAGCCTTTAAGGAAAATACAGCTTATATCATCGCGCATTTTAAGCAAAGATGAGCAAATGTCTCAAAATGTACAGGATGCTATCCTGCGTATGAATAACTCGGCAAACAGGATGCAGACACTTTTAGTAGATATCCTTAAATACACCAGGCTTAAACATAC
>JAEWKB010000126.1 GCA_023386255.1 Bacteroidota bacterium | reverse complement strand
ATCATCACCAGAAAGCAATTAGAGGCTCTTTTAGGCGATAAAAAACCTGAGGCAGTAGTTATACGCACACTGCCGAATGAGGCTGGTAAAAGGTCTAAAAACTATAGTAATACCAATCCGCCCTATCTTGAAGAAGCAGCGGCATTATTTCTTCGTGAAAAAGGGGTAAAGCATTTGCTTATCGACCTGCCCAGTGTGGACCGTGAGCAGGATGAAGGGAAATTACTTGCGCATAAAGCATTCTGGAACGTTAAAGATGTTAATAACCTTAATGCCGATGCCCGCCATGATGCTACAATTACTGAGCTGGTTTATGTACCTGATGAGGTAGCTGATGGATTGTACCTCCTTAACCTGCAAATAGCATCTTTTGAAAATGATGCAAGCCCCAGTAAACCTGTTTTATACAAAATATTATGACTATACAGGACTTTTACGAATATTGCCTTTCTAAAAAAGGTGTAACCGAACATTTTCCTTTTGATGAAGATACGCTTGTATTTAAAGTCGGGGGTAAAATGTTTGCCTTATCATCATTAACCCAATGGGAAAAGGGAGAGGCATCTATTAATCTGAAATGTGATCCTGACAGGGCTTTAGAGCTAAGGGCGCAGTATGAGGGTGTGCAGCCGGGCTACCACATGAGCAAGCATCACTGGAATACTATTATTGTCGAGGGCGACGTACCCGAGCGCCTGCTGAGGGAGCTTATAGATCATTCTTATCAATTGGTCTTATCAAGCTTAACTAAAAAATTACAGGCAGAAATAGCAGCACAATAATTTTGTGTACCTATTGTTTATACATTTGTAATGCATTAACCTGAAATATAATGAAAGAACATATAAAGAATTTCCTTAATGAGGAGCAGGACCCAAAGGCAGTAGAAAAGATTACATCAAAGCTTAATGACCTGCTGATGCGCGGCGAAGAAGTAGGCTATATCGGTGTGCAGAAGAAACCTGCCATCAATGTGTTTCCAGACAGTATTGTGCTTACCAATAAGCGCATTATTATGTGCAAGCCGAAGAACCTGGGCCTTAGCATGGAGTTCATCGATTACCCGTGGAATGTAGTTTCGGCTACGTTTGTTAAGGAAAACATACTGGGTTCAGAATTTTCATTCACTACCAATACAGATATTACGGTTACCATAGATTATATCCCAAAGATACAGGCTCGAAAAATAAACACCTTTGCTAAAGAGCAGATGGAACTTTTAAAAGAAGGCAACGCGCCTGTAAATGCAGCATCGTTTGCGGCACAAACTGTAACGTGGCAGGATGTGGAGGAAGTGAAGCCTGAAGAGATTGAGGAAGTGGAAACGGAGGAAGTAAATGATTTTGCCGAAATAATGCCTTCTGCCCCTTCAGTTATAGAAACGCCGCCTGCCCCTGCTGCTGAAGCGCCTGCCCCTGCAAAAGATGGCGACCTCGCCAGCCTGAGCAAAGAGCAGCTGTTTGAAAAGCTGCAAAATTATAAGAAGTTGTTAGACAACGGGCTTATACTACAGGGTGAATATGATAACCTGAAGAACGAGATAATAAAGTATCTATAAAGAAGCAGTTTCCATTTCGACCGAAGCGCAGCGAAGTGGAGAAATCTCAAATATTCAATAAGATTTCTCCTGCCGTCGAAATGGAACGATACACTCATTACATAACACTTTTCTGTTTATTCGAGAAGCTGTCGGCCTGCATTTCCAGCAGTTCAATAGCTTTTTTCTTCTTGTAGCTGTATAATTCCCTGTCCTGCCTTATATCGGCATACACATCGTCATAAATGCCTGCATCAGTGCTGCGCATCAGGTCGCGCTGGTAGTTATTTTGTGCCAGGCTGGTCTTTATGGCTGTTTCGGCATCTTCCAGCTTAAAGTCATATTCACCTTTTGGCGAAAGCAGTTTGGCTATAATAGGCGATGTTTCAATAGCGAGGAACAACAGCATGATAAAGAATGATGGCAGCCACGGCAGTTTGTTAAGCGCATTGATTCTCGCCATAAGCCCGTCAAAACTATCAATTATGGGCTGTGTTTCCGTTACTTTTTTATCAAGGTTGGCTTGTAGGGTTGAAGCTTCTTTCTCCTTTGCGGCTATTTTCTCAAGGTTAGATTTTCGTAAAGTTTCCAGTTCGGCAAGGGCGGCGTCGTGTTTTTGGCGCTTTTCGTTATACACCGGGCCTTTGCCCATTTTCATGGTGCCTTTTGTACCTTCGGCTTCGGTAATGTAAGTAGCGTAAAGGTCATTAACCTCTTTTTCTTTTTTGGCTATGGCCGATTTCAGGCTATCGGTCTCAGCTTTATTTTTATCAAGGTCGGTTTTGTAGTAATTGGCCACCTGCTTTTTATTAGCCATCGCCAACTCGTTCTTCTCTTTCAACAGTACAGTGTCAATTTCCTTCTGGAATATCTTTATTTCCAACGGCTTGGATATTACAATGGCTATGATCATAGCCAATACAATACGTGGCGATGCCTGCAGGAGTTCGTTTAGAAAGCTGTCCCGCTTGCGGATAGTTGATACGATAAATCTGTCAAGGTTAAAGATAAGGAAACCCCATACCAGGCCGAAAAGTGCGGCAATGTAAGCGTTGTCAAAAACCGTATAAAGAGCGTAGGCAGAGGCGATCCAGGCCAGCAAGGCAGTAAAGAAGACAGTGGCGCCAATACCGGCATATTTATTCTGTTCGCCGTTGGAACAGCTGTAGATGAGGTCTTTATCTGCTCCGGAGCAGATAATAAAAAAACGTTTTAACATGATGATGATTTTTGATTGATGATGTTTACAAAGGTAACGCGTTTTTCTGCTAATTGTTGTTAAGTGGCTGGTGTAAATTGTTTTAATAAAAAAATCCGCCACAGCGGGCGGATTTAAATTATATTTCAACTTACTTACTCATTGCAGTAAAGTGCTTGTAGAATAAAGGTATTGTCTCAATGCCCTTCAGGTAGTTGAACACCCCGAAATGCTCGTTAGGCGAGTGTATGGCATCACTGTCCAGTCCAAAGCCCATCATGATGGTCTTGCTCTTCAATTCTTTTTCAAACAAAGCTACAATAGGGATACTGCCGCCGGAGCGTACAGGTATAGGGCGTATGCCGAAACTTTCTTCATAAGCGGCAGCGGCAGCACGGTAGCCTACACTGTCAATTGGGGTAACATACGCCTGCCCGCCATGATGAGGCTCCACTTTTACACGCACACCTTTCGGTGCAAGGCTCTCAAAGTGCTTAGTGAACAGCTCGGTAATTTCATTCCAATCCTGGTCAGGTACCAGGCGCATTGATATTTTAGCGTATGCCTTGCTGGCAATAACCGTTTTTGCTCCTTCGCCGGTATAGCCACCCCAAATGCCGTTTATATCAAGCGTTGGGCGTATTGAGTTTCGTTCGTTAGTTGTATAATCTTTCTCACCGTACACATCTTCAATGTCCAGAGCCTGCTTATAGGCATCAAGCGAAAAAGGCGCTTTAGCCATTTCATCGCGCTCCTCACGGCTTAGTTCC
>JAEWKB010000118.1 GCA_023386255.1 Bacteroidota bacterium | reverse complement strand
GGATTGAGCTACAGGAAAGCTGATGCGGAGATTAGGGGAAAGTTCAGTCTGGACAATGCTGCAAAGACCAGGGTATTACTACAGGCAAAAGAGGAAGGCATATCCAGCCTTATAGTAACCTCAACCTGCAACAGGACAGAGATTTACGGATTTGCACAGCATCCCTTTCAATTAATTAAATTACTTTGCGACAATAGCCAGGGCACCGTTGAAGAGTTTCAGCGTGTGGCTTTCGTATATAAGAACAGTGAGGCCATCAGCCACATCTTCCGTGTAGGTACAGGACTTGACAGCCAGATACTTGGCGATTTTGAGATCATTAGCCAGATTAAATCTTCTTTTGTAGAATCAAAAGAGCACGGGCTGGCAAATGCTTTCCTGGAAAGGCTTGTTAACAGCGTAATACAGGCAAGCAAAAGGATAAAGAATGAAACCGAGATAAGTTCAGGCGCCACATCAGTATCTTTTGCTTCGGTACAATATATCATGAACAATGTACCGGATGTTACCAACAAAAACATCCTTTTATTTGGTACAGGAAAAATAGGCCGCAATACCTGCGAGAACCTTGTTAAGCATACCAAAAACGACCACATTATCCTGGTGATCAGGACCAAGGATAAAGCAGAAAAAATAGCAGGCAAATTTAACCTCATCGTTAAAGACTATGACGTCCTTCCGCTGGAAATACCTAAAGCTGATGTACTTATAGTAGCGACAGGCGCACAAATGCCGACAATTGATAAAGATATCCTTGCGCTGAACAAGCCGCTGCTGATACTGGATCTTTCTATCCCAAAAAACGTGCATGATAACGTAAAGGAACTGGAAGGCGTAACGGTTGTGCATCTTGATGATCTTTCTAAGATGACTGATGTAACACTTGAGAATAGGAAGAAGCATGTGCCTGCTGCCGAGGCGATTATAGATGAAGTTAAAGAGGAATTTATAAGCTGGATGAATGCACGAAAATTTGCACCCACTATTCATGCTCTTAAAGAAAAACTGAATTCTATTAAAGATACAGAGCTGAATTTTCAGCGCAAAAAAATAAATAATTTTGATGAAGAGCAGGCTGAGATCATCAGCAACCGCATTATCCAGAAGATAACAACACATTTTGCAAACCACCTGAAAGACAGCGACACTATGGTTGATGAAAGCATAGAATGGATCGAGAAAGTTTTCAGGATTGAAACTGCAGCAAAATGAGAGATACCATACGCATAGGTACCCGCGACAGTGAACTGGCACTGTGGCAGGCACATACGGTTGAGCGAAAGCTAAACGATTTGGGGTACAAAACCGAGATTGTTGCTGTAAAATCAACCGGTGACCTGATACTGGATGTACCGCTATACGAACTAGGCATCACCGGAATATTTACAAAAACTCTTGATGTTGCCATGATTAAAGGCGAGGTAGACATTGCCGTACATTCTATGAAAGATGTGCCTACTGCCCTGCCCAAGGGCATTGTGCAGGCAGCTGTTTTAGAGCGTGCCAATACAGATGATATCCTGGTACATAAAGGCAACCTTGACTTTCTGCATGACACAGGCACTATTGCAACAGGCAGCCTTCGGCGCCAGGCACAGTGGCTTAACCGTTACCCGCACCACAAAGTAGAGGACCTTAGGGGCAACGTAAATACACGCTTACAAAAACTTAAAGATAACAATTGGGACGGTGCGGTGTTTGCCGCGGCCGGGCTTGAACGAATTAATCTCCTGCCTGACAATCACATAGCACTGGACTGGATGATACCTGCACCGGCACAGGGAGCCATGGTTGTGGTAGCAATGGAAAAAGATGACTTTTGCCTAGAAGCACTGAGCAGGCTGAACGATTACGATACTGAGGTAAGCACACAGATAGAGCGCCAGTTCCTTAAAAAACTGGAAGGCGGCTGTACTGCTCCCATTGGGGCACTGGCCACGTTTATAGATGATGAGATACGTTTTGAGGGCGTGCTGCTGTCTATTGACGGGAAGGAAAGGCTCCATATAGAGAAAGTGATACCTGCCGGAGGCGATTACAGCAACTTTGGCAATGAATGCGCAGAAGAGATTTTAGCAAATGGCGGAGCAGCATTGATGGAGCAGATAAAAGCTGACCTGAAGAAATAGCATGGCACGTATACTGAGTACAAAAAAGCTGCTGCCAAACCAGAAACAGTACCTGCTAAACGCCGGATTAAGTGTTGTAGAAGCCGATTTTATACGAGTAACACCTTACTCTTTTTCAACAGGTGGTTTAAAACAGAATTTTATCTTTACCAGCACAAATGCGTTTAAAAGTTTTGTGGCGCATAAGGATGCAGAGAACTTTAGGAACACGAAAATCTTCTGCGTAGGCAGCAAAACAAGGGAGGTGATTGAGCAGACGGGATTTACGGTAGCCGCCTCTGCAGATTATGCCGAAGAGCTTGCCAAAATAATCAATGAAGAACACCGGGACAAAACATTTACATTTTTCTCGGGCAGTATGAGAAGGAATACGCTACCCGAAGCGATGCATTATGCGGGTGTTGATTTTAATGAAGTTGAAGTATATAAAACAGAGCTTACACCGCATGAGATTAATACGCATTTAGATGGAATTTTATTTTTTAGCCCTTCGGGTGTAGAAAGTTACCTTCTAAAAAATGATATAGAAAACAAAACATGCTTTTGTATTGGCACAACAACGGCAGAAGCGCTTAGCGGAATCGCAGCAAACGTGTTAACAGCCAATAAGCCAACAATAGAAAACGTGATTGTGCAATGCATAAATTATTATAAAAACATATGAGCCTAAAAAACGACCTTTTTTTAAAAGCCCTTAGGAATGAAACTGTTGAAAGGCCACCGGTTTGGATGATGCGCCAGGCGGGCAGATACTTACCCGAATTTAGGGCACTGCGTGATAAGTATGACTTTTTCACACGCTGCCAAACGCCTGAACTTGCTGCAGAAATTACAGTTCAGCCGATAAGGATCGTAAAACCCGATGCTGCTATTTTGTTTTCAGACATACTTGTGGTACCGCAGGCTATGGGTATTGAGGTGCTAATGAAAGAAAGCGTTGGCCCGTTCCTGCCTAACCCTATTCGGTCGGTGCAGGATGTGGAGCAGGTGCGTGTGCCGGACATCCACGAAACTTTGGGTTATGTGATGGATGCGATAAAGCTGACCAAAGAAATGCTGAACGATGAAGTGCCGCTGATAGGCTTTGCGGGCTCACCATGGACGATTTTTTGCTATGCAGTGGAAGGCAAAGGCTCTAAAAGCTTTGATACAGCTAAAGGTTTCTGTTTCTCACAACCGGAAGCAGCACATGCCTTACTTCAAAAAATAACTGATACTACCATAGCTTATCTTAAAGAGAAAGTAAAGGCAGGTGTAAATGCCGTGCAGGTGTTCGACAGCTGGGGAGGCATGCTTTCACCAGTTGATTACCAAGAGTTCTCATGGAAATACATTAACCAAATCGTTGAGGCGCTGGCACCTGAAACACATGTTATAGTGTTTGGCAAAGGCTGCTGGTTTGCTCTGGGCGATATGGCACAGAGTAAGGCATCGGCATTGGGTGTAGACTGGACCTGTTCTCCCCGAAATGCACGTTATTTATCAGGAGGAAAAATAACACTGCAGGGTAACTTCGACCCAAGCAGGCTGCTATCTCCTATACCAACCATCAGGAAAATGGTGCACCAGATGATAGACGAGTTTGGCAAAGACAATTATATAGTGAACCTTGGCCATGGCATATTGCCTAACATTCCGGTTGACCATGCAAAGGCGTTTATTGAGGCAGTGAAAGAGTATAGATAGTATCTAGTATCAGTTTTCAGTGTCACGCTGAGCTTGTCGAAGCGCA
The DNA here is from genome assembly GCA_023386255.1 of Bacteroidota bacterium. Lineage (GTDB taxonomy): Bacteria > Bacteroidota > Bacteroidia > Flavobacteriales > Flavobacteriaceae > Flavobacterium. The sequence continues at coordinate 4,081 of JAEWKB010000118.1, read as the reverse complement.
TATAAGCTATGGGTTAAACATATTAAAATGAAGAACGAATTTTATCATTATATAGTAAAGCTTCAGGACCGTATTACTTCAAAATTGGAAGAAGTTGACGGCAAGGCGAAGTTTCATGAAGACCTTTGGGAAAGAGCTGAAGGCGGCGGAGGAAGGACGCGTGTTATTCAGGACGGGAACGTGTTTGAAAAAGGCGGGGTAAATATTTCTGCTGTTTATGGCGAGCTGCCAAAGGCCATGCAGAATTACTTTAAGGTTGGCGATGTTGATTTTTTTGCCTGCGGCCTTAGCCTTGTGCTACACCCTAAAAATCCGTTTGTGCCAACTGTACATGCCAACTGGCGTTATTTTGAAATGTACGACAAGCAGGGCAATGTAGTAGATTGCTGGTTTGGCGGTGGGCAGGACCTTACGCCATATTACCTTTTTGATGATGATGCCGTACATTTTCACCAGACCTGCAAAACAGCCTGCGATAAACATAACCGGGAATTCTACTCACGCTTTAAAAAACAGTGCGATGACTATTTTTGGAATGCGCACCGCAATGAGGCCCGTGGCATAGGCGGCCTGTTCTTTGATTATTGCAAGGCTACACCCGAGTTTAACATGAACCAGTGGTGCGAATTTGTGACTGAGGTAGGCAACAGCTTTCTTGATGCTTATGTTCCTATTGTAGAGAAGAGAAAAAACTCAGATTATACCGATGCTAACCGTACATGGCAGGAAATTCGCCGCGGGCGCTATGTTGAATTTAACCTGGTTCATGATAAAGGCACGCTTTTTGGGCTGAAGACCAACGGCCGCATAGAGAGCATCCTGATGAGCCTGCCGCCGCATGTACAGTGGGTTTATGACCACCACCCTGAGCCGGGAAGCGAGGAAGAGAGGCTGACTACAGTATTAACATCACCAATTGACTGGGTCTAGTAGTCATAAAAAGTTATAACAAGAGAAACAAGATTTAGAAATAGCGAAACAAAGTTTACACTTTTTATGTCAAACTTCTGTTTGAAGATGAAAAATATATTTAGCAAAAGCAGTATAAGTGTAAGTAACACAAAAAATGGCACACCAACATCAATTAATAGTGTGGCTGAAGCCACATCTCCCGTTTCAAATTTGGTAATTTTAAAAGTGCTTCAATAAATAAGTGCAATTATGCTAAGAATAATTCTTTTTCTCATAACAACAAATATAATATTATGTTCCCAATACAAAGAGGTCGACGTTTAAGAGTAAATGAATCTATAAGAAGTTTAGTCAGAGAAACACATTTAAGTCCTAATGACTTTATGTTCCCCATGTTTATTACAGAAGGAACAAACATACAGGCGCCAATACCTTCAATGCCCGGAATCTTCCGTCGTTCCATCGACCTTACCGTAAAAGAGGTTAAGGAACTGTGGAATCTTGGTATCAGGGCAGTGAACATTTACGTGAAGGTTAACGATAACCTGAAAGATAACACCGGTAAGGAAGCATGGAACGCTAACGGACTGATGCAACAGGCCATTAAAGCCATAAAAGATGCTGTACCGGGAATGGTAGTAATGCCCGATGTGGCACTTGACCCTTACTCTATATATGGCCATGACGGAATAATTAAGAACGGTGACATCCATAATGATGAAACTGTGGAGGCTTTGGTTAAAATGGCAGTATCGCATGCTGAGGCTGGAGCCGACTTTGTGGCACCAAGTGATATGATGGATGGAAGGGTTATCCGCCTTCGTGAAGGTCTGGATAGCGCCGGATTTGAAAATGTGGGTATCATGAGCTACAGTGCCAAGTATGCCTCATCTTTTTATGGGCCTTTTCGAGATGCTCTGGACAGCGCGCCAAAAGAAGCCGGTATTGAAGTCCCGAAAGATAAAAAAACCTACCAGATGGATTATGCCAACCGTATTGAAGCTATTAAAGAAGCGTTGCACGATGTGGAGGAAGGTGCCGATATTGTTATGGTAAAGCCGGGTATGGCTTACCTGGATATTGTGCGTGAGGTAAAGAACGCCGTGAACGTGCCGGTATCAGTATATCAGGTGTCGGGTGAGTATGCCATGGTTAAGGCTGCGTCTGAACGTGGTTGGCTGGACCACGACAAAATAATGATTGAGCAGCTGTACTGCATAAAGCGTGCGGGTGCTGATATTATATCCACCTATTTTGCCAAAGAAGCTGCTATTTTGTTGAACCAATAATACTCAGTCCTGCTGAGCCTGAAGCATAACCATGAAACAAATCCTTTTATCTGCCATAGCCATTGCATTATTTTCCTGTAAAGGAAATGAGCGTAAAGAAGAAACACCTGCTACCGCAACCACAACTGAAGTTGCTGAAGGCGCTGCTGCCGATATGACTCCGTCCCAGAAATTGGGTCAGGAAATATTTGACGGCAAGGGCAACTGCTTTAGCTGCCACAAGCCCGACCAGAAGATCATAGGCCCAAGCATACAGGAAATAGCTAAAATTTACAAAGAGAAGAACGGCAGTATTGTAGACTTCCTAAAGGAAAAAGCTGAGCCTATTGTAGACCCATCACAATATGCGGTGATGAAGACTAACTTTGCCATTACCAAAAATCTTACAGATGAAGAGCTGAAGGGGCTGGAGGATTATATGTTTAGTTTTTCGGGTAATTAACACCTGTCATTCTGACGAAGGAAGAATCTTAAATTCAGGAGATTCTTCCTCCGTCAGAATGGAATATCCGGAATATAATGTTACACTACTTGTGAAAGCGGACTGTTAATTGTGCCTAAGCCTTCGACAAGCTCAGGCTGACCCTCAGGTAACCAAGTATGTCGAAGCGCGACTTGTATAATCACTTCCACAACTCAGGCTGACTGAAAACTGCGACTGAAAACTTACTTACGGCGCAACAAGCTTGAACCCTATTCTGGGAATGTTCTCAATCCTTATGCTCTCGTCGTCCTTAAATATCTTACGAAGGCGCGATATGAAAACATCCATGCTGCGGCCCAGGAAATAATCATCATTACCCCAAATCTCGGTAAGGATCTTTTCGCGTTTCAGGATACTATTCTTATTGTCAATAAAAAGCTTAAGCAATGCCGATTCCCGCTCGGTAAGCTGTATTGTTTGTCCATCTTTGCTTATGGAGTAATTGGCAGGGTCAAAAGTAAAAGAGCCAATAGTGCAGGCAGTATTTTTAACAGGCGCTTTTTTCTGGCTTCGCTGCAGGAATACTTCTATTTTGAGGATGAGCTCTTCCATGCTGTAAGGCTTCACAAGGTAATCATCGGCACCAAGACGAAGGCCTTTTATCCTATCCTCTTTCAGCGTTTTAGCTGAAAGAAAAATTATCGGCACCTCAACGTTACGCTCACGAATGGCGGCAGCAAGTTCAAAGCCGTCCATTTCCGGCAGCATCACGTCCAATATGCACAGGTCAAATTCTTCCTTTTTAAAAGTGTCGAACGCTTCTTTGCCATTGGTAAAGTGCACCACGTCATAATGCTGTTCCAGGTTATCGGCCGTAAGGAATGCCAGGGTGCTGTCGTCTTCTACATACAGTATTTTCTTTTTCATAAAATGCTGCTTTTAGGAATGCTGATGGTAATGGTTACACCGGTTTCCCCTTCATTATTCCTGATGCTTATCTTCCAGCCGTGAAGTTCACAAATCTTTTTTACATAAAAAAGCCCCAGCCCGAAACCTTCTACTTCTTTGCTGTCCTGTTTCGGTACACGATAAAACTTATCAAAAACATAATCAATATGTGCATGCGGAATACCGGGCCCGTTATCTGTAAAACGTAATTCCAGCCCTTTAGCCGCCTCTTTAACTTCAATATGTATTACCGGCGCAGCGCTTCCGTATTTAACAGCATTCTCTACAATATTAAAAGCGATGTTGTAAAAATGGAACTCATCCGCCTTTACATAATATAGAGGCTTGTTAGCCGTAATAAATATATGTGCATTTTCATGTTTCAGCATTGCATTTTCACGAACCAGTTCAAGGGTTTCAACAACATTAATTTCCTTCCTGTCCAGCCTTGTCAGGTTGGCATCACTTTTGGCAACATTCAGAATGCGTTCAATGTGCTGGTTCAGCT
>JAEWKB010000114.1 GCA_023386255.1 Bacteroidota bacterium | reverse complement strand
CGGTTACATTGTAGTAGCCTATGCTTTGCAGCAGTTCCTTTGAATTGGCATCCTGTACAAAAAAGTGCGTAAAAGTTTTGAGCGCCTGCCTGTAAAACCCGCCATATCCTTTAAAGAACACCTGGTTCTTTCTGAAAATACCTGAAATTAAGTAAGTGGGCACAGAAGCTTCTTTTAATACCTTCAGGTAGTTCGGCCAATATTCGTACTTGATGAAAAATGCCATATCAGGATGCACCAGGTTCATAAACCTTTTGGCATTGGCGGCTGTATCCATCGGCAGGTACACCACTACATCGGCCGCTTGGGTGTTTTAGCGTATTTCATAACCTGAAGGGGAAAAAAACGTTAGCACGATTTTATGGTAGGGGTACTCCTCCCTTACCTTTTCCATTACCGGCAGCCCCTGTTCATATTCGCCTAACGAAGCGGAGTGGAACCATATAGTTTTATCGCCCGGCTGTATCTTTTGCTTTAGCGTAAGGAACACGTGCTTCCTGCCATCAACGAAAAGCTTCATTTTCGGGCTAAAGAGCGCCACAACTTTAAGCAGGGCTGAGGCTATAATTACTAGCAGATTATAGATGAAAAACATATTGCGGCAATTGAAGCGCTAAAATAACACTTTATAGCATTTTGATTGGCAGGCAGTCATTAAATTAGTAGTTTTGCTATCAAATAAATCTGACATACAAGATGAAGAAAATACAGATGGTTGACCTTAAGGGCCAATACGAAAAGATAAAAGATACAGTAAACATTTCAATACAGGAAGTACTTGATACTACAACATATATAAACGGCCCACAGGTACACTCGTTCCAGAAAAACCTTGAGGAGTACCTTGATGTGAAGCACGTAATACCTTGTGCTAATGGTACAGATGCATTGCAAATTGCCATGATGGGCCTTGGCCTGCAGCCGGGTGATGAGGTTATTACTGCCGATTTTACTTTTGCCGCTACCGTTGAGGTTATTGCGCTGTTACAGCTTACACCTGTACTCGTTGATGTAGAGCCTGATACTTTTAATATTTCAGTAGAGGCTATAAGAAAGGCTATTACGCCAAAAACCAAAGCCATTGTACCGGTACACCTGTTCGGCCAGGCTGCCGATATGGAAGCTATAATGGCCCTTGCTGCTGAACATAACCTTTATGTAATTGAAGACAATGCACAGGCCATAGGCGCTAATTACAAATATGCAGACGGCTCTAAAAAGAAGGCAGGCGTTATAGGCCATGTAGCTTCAACGTCATTCTTTCCCTCTAAAAATCTGGGCTGCTATGGTGATGGCGGTGCTATTTTTACTAATGATGATGCACTTGCACACACCCTTCGTGGTATAGTGAACCATGGTATGTATGTGCGTTACCACCATGATGTGGTGGGCGTAAACTCAAGGCTGGACAGCATTCAGGCAGCAGTGCTTAATGCCAAGCTGCCGTTGCTTGATGAATATAACAAAGCAAGGCGGGAAGCCGCTGCTAAATACAATGCTGCGTTTGCCGGGCATGCTAACATTATTACCCCGGTTACCAAAGGTGAAACCGACAGCCACGTATTCCACCAGTATACGCTGAGGATATTGAATGCCGACCGTGACGCACTTATGCAGCATCTTTTAGATAAAGGTATTCCTTGTGCTATTTACTACCCGATACCACTGCACAGCCAAAAAGCGTATGCCGATGCACGATATAATGAAGGTGATTTCCCTGTGACAAACCAACTGGTAAAGGAAGTATTGTCTCTGCCAATGCACACAGAGCTTGACGATGAGCAGATACAATTTATTACCAATAGTGTTTTAGAATTTCTTTCTAACTAATTGCCGTAACCAACCCCCGGAAATATGAAAATACTAGTAACAGGCGGACTCGGCTTTATTGGTTCGCACACCGTAGTTGAGCTTCAGAATGAAGGTTTTGAAGTTGTAATAATTGATGACCTTTCCAATTCATCGGCAGAGGTGCTGAATGGCATTGAAGCCACCAGTGGCATCAAGCCTGAATTTGTACAGTTAGACCTCAGAGACAAAAAGGAGGTGCAGGACTTTTTTACCAAACATGCTGATGTTACAGGTGTTATTCATTTCGCCGCATCTAAAGCAGTGGGCGAAAGCGTGGAAAACCCGTTATTGTATTATGAAAATAATATAAGTGCACTTGTTTATCTGCTTCAGCAATTACAGCAAAAGCAGGAAGCGCATTTTATTTTTAGTTCGTCATGCACAGTATATGGGCAGGCAGAAAAAATGCCTATAACAGAAGATGCTCCTATACAAACCGCAATGTCGCCGTATGGCAATACCAAACAAATAGGAGAGGAGATAGTGCAGGATGTGGCAAAAGTAAGTGGTATAAATGCGATATTGCTGCGTTATTTTAATCCGGTTGGAGCGCATGAATCAGCTAATATTGGCGAGCTGCCTTTGGGTGTACCGCAAAACCTTATTCCGTTCATTACACAAACAGCTATAGGATTAAGGGAAAAGTTATCTGTTTTTGGAGATGATTACCCAACGCCCGACGGTACCTGCATAAGGGATTATATACATGTAGTTGACCTTGCCAAAGCGCACGTTACCGCGCTTAAGAGGCTTATTAATAAAAACAATGCCGATAAAGTAGAAGTGTTTAACCTTGGTACAGGTAAAGGAAATTCGGTGCTTGAGGTAATCAAAACCTTTGAAAAAGTTTCCGGGCAAAAACTAAATTATACAATTGTAGGCAGGCGCGAAGGCGATATTACACAGGCGTATGCCGATACCACTAAAGCCAATGATGTACTTGGCTGGAAATCGCAGCTAAACCTTGAAGATGCCCTTGCTTCCGCATGGAAGTGGGAGCAGAAGGTGAGGGGTAAAGCCAGTGTTCAGTAGCCAGTGACAGTTTACAGTCACCCTGAGCCTGTCGAAGTGCTGTCACGCTGTCCCGATAGCTATCGAGGAGTTTGGGAAGTCACGCTGAGCTTGTCGAAGTGCAGTAACATTAAACTTATCAAAGTGTATCACACTGAGCCTGTTCAAGTACAATAAAAAGATCCCAAACCGATGTTTGGGATTTTTTATTCTATTTTTTTTCTTCGAACTGATCAAACTTCGATTTAACTTCGCTCTTTGGCCATACATTATTTGTAACATCAATGTCGGCGGTTTCCAGTTTAGGGTCAAGCGTTATTTTCTTTACCGGCTTATCTGTAGCAAAAACCCTTGATGCTGTCTGGTTGTTCTTGCGCCATATCTGCACCGGGAACTTGTGCAGCTCAGTTGTATTGTCTTCAAAAGTAAGTTCTACTATAATTGGCATCAGCATGCCTCCCGGCTTATCAAAACTTACCTCATAAAAATATTTAGGCGTTTTAAGCTTTGCACGCTCTTCAGCAGTAAACTTTTCATTTACGTAAGTGTTTAGCAACTTTACATCAGCAATATTCAGTGGCTTTTTAACCTGCTTGTTGAAATCCGGAGCCGATTCATTTACCATATATACAAATGGCCCGCGATCCTCATTAAACCTGCCGCGCTTTACAGCATAATCCTTCATCTCTTTTGTCTGCTCTTCAGTTACATAATATTGTTTTACATCGGCAATGCCAATATCTACATAATCAGTAGAGTAGAACCATCCTCTCCAGAACCAGTCCAGGTCTACAGCAGACGCATCTTCCATTGTCCTGAAAAAGTCTTCCGGCGTTGGGTGCTTAAACTTCCAGCGGTTGGCATAGGTTTTAAACGCATGGTCAAATAACTCACGGCCCATAATGGTTTCGCGCAAAATGTTTAACCCTGTAGCCGGCTTGGCATAGCCGTTGGCGCCAAATTGGTGTATGCTTTCGCTGTTGGTCATTATAGGCTCCAG
>JAEWKB010000060.1 GCA_023386255.1 Bacteroidota bacterium | reverse complement strand
AGCCTGCACCGCTTATTATCTGGTGAATGTTGTTGTGGTGTATGTACTGCAGGTTATGGTCGTGGCCGGATACTACAATTACATTGTTACGGCCCTGTATAAGCGGCTTTATCCTTTCTGTAAGATTATGGTAAACCCGGCTCTGGATATCCTGCGTGCTATAGCCCGAAGCCCTGCGCGCAATATTTATTAAAGAGCCTACAATTGGCATAGGTACGCTGTAATTAAGCGGGTATAACTGTTTTTTTGCTGAAAACTGGCCGCCGTGTGCCCCGTTGCTCATGAGCGGATGATGTATGGCAAGCACAATAACCTTATCCTGGTTCTTGTTCAGCTGGTCTTCCAGCTCCATGAACAGGTCTTCGCGGGTTTTAATGTTGCAGTCATCATTCATGGTAGGGTAATCGTCCCAATCCTCTATAAACCATTGGCTGTCTATAGCTATAAGGGTAATTTGTTCATTTATTTCCACATCTTTAATGCCGCAGCCTTTGCCTGGTAAAAAAGCATCTTTACCAAGTTTGTCCTTTATAAATTTTTCCTGTTCTTTTAAGCCGTCGTAACCATGGTACCAATCGTGGTTGCCGGGGATAAACAGCGTTTTGCCGGGGAATAATTTAGCCAGTGCTATCTGCGCGGCGAGGCTTCCCTCAGCATCCTGGCGTTCGGGCGTGCCTTTTTTTACCGGCATACCCAAAGGGTAAATATTATCACCCAGGTAAAACAGCGTGGTGTTTTTATCTTCCTTATCCAGCTTTTTGCTGATTACTGAAAGCAGTTCCTGCGTGTGTGGCTCATTGGCATAACCGGCATCGCCAACCAGGTAAAAACGGTGTAGTGGCTTTTCTTCCTCATCATAGGTTTTAACATGCTCATAAGGGCCCGTTTCCACTCCATATTGCGGCGTGTATGAGGCGCAGGCGTTAAGCAGCACAACTATTGCCAGCGTAGCTAAAATCTTAATATTTCCTTTAGCTGTAAGGTTAACCCAAAAGAATTTCATAATTTGGTAGTAATAAATTTCATACTATGGATATTGTTCAGGAAGCCGGCAGTTATGTCTTTAACTTACTCAAAGATAAACTATCGTCAGAATATATTTACCACAATTATAATCATACTTTACGTGTTGTCAATGCAGTTAAGATAATTTTAGCAGAAGAGGGTGTGGAAGGCGATGAAGCTGAAGCGGTACTGCTGGCGGCCTGGTTTCATGATACCGGATATATTGACGGCCCGGAGAACCATGAAGTGCGCAGTGGCGAGATAGCAGAAGATTATTTGGTAAACAATGGTTATAACCCGGAAAAAGCTGCAAGGGTGCGCCGGCTTATACTGGCAACCGAGCTTGCGGGCGAACCGGAAGGGCTTGCTGAAAAAATACTGAGAGACGGAGATTATGCCCATCTTGGAGATGATGATTATATTGCGCTTTCAGGGCTGTTGAGGGAGGAGTGGAAGCTAACACAGGCTAAAATATTTACCGATATAGAATGGGCCACAGGCAACCGCAAGCTGCTGATGACCGGCCACAGGTATTATACCGGTTATGGGCAGGACAAGCTCCAGCCGCTGAAGGAGAAAAATATTGCAAAGCTGCAGCTTCAGATAGATGAACTAAACAAAGGTGGCAGTAAAAAGGAAAAAGAGAAGCTGAACAGGAAAAAACTGGAGAAACTGGAACGGCCGGACAGGGGTATAGATACCATGTTCCGCACCACGCTGAACAACCACACACGCCTTAGCGAAATTGCCGACAGCAAAGCCAATATCTTACTTTCGGTAAATGCTATAATCATATCGGTAGCGCTCACAACGCTCATACCTAAACTGGACAGCCCGGGGAATGCCCACCTGGTAACGCCAACATTACTGCTTGTGGGTTCCAGCGTTGTATGCATCATTTTCGCCATACTTTCTACCAGGCCAAAAGTTACCAGCGGGACCTTTACACGGGATGATATATCGGCAAAAAAAGTTAACCTGCTTTTCTTCGGTAACTTTTATAAAGTGCCGCTTGAGGAATATGAGTGGGCCATGCACGAAATGATGAAGGACCGTGATTACCTATATGGCTCGCTTATAAAGGATTTATATTATTTAGGGCTTGTGCTTAACCGCAAATACATGCTGCTGCGCATTACCTACACAATCTTTATGATAGGGATTGTAGCATCGGTAGCATCGTTTGTAATAGCATTAAAAATGGTATAGCTTAATCAATGCTCCAGCTCCTTTAGCAGGTCTTCGTAGCTGTAGGTGTTGCTCTCCACTTTTTTGTCATAAACAACGCCCACACGCAGTGCCTTAAGCCCTGTAACACCCTGCAGGTCTTCTACTTCAAAGCTTTCCACCACGGTGTCCAGCATGTTTTTATGCTGCAGGAATCGTATGTACCTCCTGTATTCTTCCTCCTCCTGCTTTTGTGAGTACACTATGGTTATTTTGCCTTTTTCGGTAATACGCTTTTCAGTGCCTTTGATGTTCGACTTATCAATACGCTTTTTAACTACCTCGTATCGGGCATTGTACGTGCCGTCAACATCAAAACGCTTTTCATCCATACGGAAACGTATTGATATAGGCGTACTGAAAACCAGTATCAGTGAAGTAACATCCAGATCATATGGCAATGACGGGCGTATCTTGTAATATTCGTTCTCCATTTCGCACATGGCCTGCAGCTGCCAAAGCCTCAGGTTGTTGAGGTATATGGGGTTATAAACATGCTTTGGTGCTATAGAAGCCCCTATGTACAGGTTGTGCTCTACGCCGTCGGTTTTAAAACGCTCATAATAGTGCGGGAAGAACGATTGCGCTTCTTCCTGCTTTTTATCAAGCACGGCAGCCATTTGCTTATTGATGATTGAGAGGGCATCATCAAAATCTTTACGGCTGTCATACACCAGCTTCATCTTATCGTCAAGCGTATCAAAATAATCAGCAATCTTTTGGTGGATAGCTGTATTGGCAGAATCAAAATGTCTCAGCACAGGGTGTATCTCGTTGGTCACATAGGCCTGTATGGTAGCTTCGGTATCGGCCTTAAGTTCTGATTTCAACTGGCTTTCCATCTTTTCAAGCTCAAAAATGTGCTGCTCTATAAGGGGCAGTTTTTCTTTTTTGAAGATGAAACGGAACAGCGACAGCAGGCGCTCTATCTGTACGATAAGGTCTTTTTCTATAGATTCATTCCTGGCAGTTGATGAGCCTTTTATATCAATTTGCCCATAAAGCGGGTACACCTCGCGGAAAACAATTTCCTTATAAGGCAGGTTTTGTGAGCCCGAATTGATGTGCAACAGGGCCTCTTCACGAAATTTCCAGTACACGCTGTGGTGTATGGCGGTATATTCGTTTTGGATTATGGCATCTATCTCATTCTGGAGTTCCGAATAAAACCGCTCAATAGTCTCGGAAAGGAACGGTAGTATGTAGGCCAGCTTATTAGCGTTGATGCTGTTAAGCTCTTTTGGGCGGGATGATACAAGCTCTACCAGTCCCAGCAGCTTATTGTTCTTTACAATTGGGGCCAGGATACAGCTTTTAATATCCTGCGAAAGCAGGTGCTGCGCGAATTTTATGTCATCAGGATTATCCTTAATGTATTCTTCTACGTCAGATATTATAAAATAATTTTTATCCTGAAGCAGGTGCTCCAGGGTACACTCACAAAACATGCTGGCACAGCTTATTTCACGGTTGCCCGAAAGGATAAAACTCGACACATCCTCAAACGGCGACATACGGAACTGGTTGTCCTCAGTATTTATTTCGGTAAAGCCTATGCGGAGGTCAGGGATCTTATAAATTGAGCGGAAGATAGTCTCAACATTGCTTTTATTCATCTCATTGAAGTCATCTGTCTTAAGCAGGTTGCTCTTCAGGTTCGAGATGGCGCTTTCGGTAGTAGCATCAAATAATGATATAATACCAAACCCTTTTACAATCCAGCTGCCTTCAGGAAATTTTTCTTTCCACAGCTCCAGGTTATCAAAGCTGTCCATCAGCAGGTTTACATCCTCTTCGGTAATGTTTATAGCTTTTTCAGTAGGCGTTATTTCCAGGAAATCAGCATTGTATAAAATGCGGTAGTGGCGCATTACGCCTGTAGCATCGGGTATGTCATAAAATAAGGGCCTGCTGAAATCAAAATGATAGCCATAGTAGCTGTTAAGCACCAGGCAGCAGCAGAAAACGTAAAACTGGTGGTCATCAAAGTTACGTATGGCCATGCCCCAGTCTTCACCGGCTGCTTTTACTATTTCCTTAAAACGATCGGTATGGTTAAAGGTAATGTTGAAAAAAGGTATGGCCGCCGCTTTAATTTCATTTTTAGTTAAAGCGGTAGGGAACAGGTCGGCCAAAAGGTTCTTTATCAGCTTTTCGTGCTTTTCAAGCAGTGAAAGGTCGGTAATACCTTCGCGAAGTTCAGGAAAGGGCTCAGTGTGCCTCAGCAGCGCATTGGCATAATCTGAACGGTAATCTACGTCAGATTTTGCAATTTCTTCCAGCGCTTCCAATACTTTATGAAAAGCGATTTTAGCTACTAGCGGACTGGGCCTGGTTTGGTCATCTTCAGTTTTCATACATCATAAATATCCTATCAAATGTACAAAAAATATACCACTGTCCTTTGGGGCCTTAACATTCTGTTCCAAATATATAATAACTGACATTTTGCCTGTTTTGGCTACTTTTGCAGTATGAACCAGCGTGTAAACATTCCTTTCCCTAATAATATTAAACTTACTATAAAGCGTGAGGACCTGTTGCATCCGCACATTTCCGGCAATAAATTCAGGAAACTGAAGTATAACATCCTGGAGGCAAAAAAGCAGGGAAAGCATTCGTTGCTTACTTTTGGCGGTGCTTTTTCTAACCATATCGCAGCCACTGCGGCTGCAGGAAAAGAGTATGGATTGAAGACGATTGGCGTAATAAGGGGCGAAGAATTGTTTGATAAAATTGTGGATAACCCAACGCTCTCATTTGCAGAAGCATGCGGAATGGAGTTTAAATTTGTATCTAGGACAGAGTACGGGCGCAAAGCAGATGTTGGTTTTATTGCACAGCTGCGGCAGGAGTTTGGTGATTTCTACCTGGTACCCGAAGGGGGGACTAATAAACTGGCAGTAAAAGGTTGTGAAGAGATTTTAACGCAGGAGGATAGCAACTTTACGCACATTTGCTGTGCGGTAGGTACAGGGGGAACATTGTCAGGATTAATAAATTCTGCCTCATTGCACCAAAAAGTGCTTGGATTTCCTGCCTTGAAGGCAGATTTATCGGCTGAGATACGTAAATTTGCACAGCAATACAACTGGGAACTGATAGTGGATTACCATTTTGGCGGATATGCTAAGGTAAATGAAGAGCTGGTGCAGTTTATTAATGAGTTTTATGTTAAAACATGCATACCTTTAGACCCTGTATATACAGGAAAGATGGTTTTTGGCGTTATGAACATGATAACTAATAATAAATTTCCTGCAGGGGCAAGCATTTTGCTGATACATACAGGAGGATTGCAGGGGATAGCAGGAATGAACAGGGAACTGGCCCGGAAGAAGCTGCCACTAATTAAAATTTAAAATAATGACTAAAAAAATCTTAGCGTTACTTTTACTAAGCTTTTTAGTAAGTTGTGGGTCATCAAGGTCGCACATACAAACATCAAAGAACGGTACTGCAAAACGTTCGGCTACTTCGCCGGCACGCAAAAGCAGGACAGCTAAGCCGGCTACAACTACAAGGACAGCTACAGCTTCAAGCAAAAAACCATCATCAGGAAGGCAGGCCGAAGTATTGGAATCAACATCAAAAACAGTTGTTTATGCCGAACTGGTAAAAGCTTATATTGATGATTATAAAGATATAGCTAAAGATAATATGCGCCGCCACGGCATCCCCGCAAGTATAGCGCTGGCGCAGGGAATACTGGAGTCGGGCGCAGGCAGGGGCACACTTAGTGTTAATGCCAACAATCACTTCGGAATAAAATGCCATAAGGATTGGACTGGTGAAACCGTTCATCATGACGATGATGCTGAACAGGAATGTTTCCGGAAGTACAAGGACCCTGCAGAATCGTATAAAGACCATTCATTGTTTCTTACTACAAGAGGCAGGTATGCTTCTCTTTTTCAGCTTGATAAAGATGATTATGCCGCATGGGCCCGAGGTCTTAAAGCAGCAGGTTATGCTACCGACCCTAAATACCCGGACAAGCTGATAGGCCTTATAG
>JAEWKB010000053.1 GCA_023386255.1 Bacteroidota bacterium | reverse complement strand
CCTATTACCACATCGGGCCTAAAATCCTTTACTATTTTGCGCGACTTCCACAGGCTGCTTATCAGCTTCAGCGGAAACATCGCATTATCAAGCGTAAGCCTGCGCTGTATACCGGCTATCCAAAGTCCGATTATCTTATAGCCTGCCTGTGGCACCTTCTGCATTTCCATTTTATCGTTCGCACCCACAAAAAGTACTTCGCTCTCCGGGAAGCGCGCTTTTAACTCATTGGCAATAGCAATGGCAGGATAGATGTGCCCTCCTGTACCGCCCCCGCTTAATATGAATTTCGGACTTGCCATTTTTTTAGTTTAAGAGTTTAAAGTTGAATGTTATAAAGTTCTACTCTTACTCAAATTTCACCCCCCATACCCTCTCCTAAGGAGATGGAATTAGAGGTAAATTTTAAATATTAATTTTTACCTTTATCTACTGTCTGACTTTCTGCAAATCTGAAAATCTGCATATCTAATAATTAAATCTACTTCCCCATTACCGCATGCATCGGGTTGCTCTTATCTTCTATACTGAAAGCTGCGGGTTCTATACCTGCGGCCGCGGCCTCTTCCTGCTGCTGCTCCCTTAATATATGCTCATCAATCATGCGCTGCAGTGCCGCCTCACGTGCTTCCTTCTCTGCTATTTCCTGCGCTATCTCTTCTTCTTTCTTGGTTACGCTTAAAATTATTCCGATGGAGATGCATGTCATCCAGATGGAGCTACCACCGCTACTGATGAGCGGAAGTGTTTGCCCCGTTACCGGAAGCAGCTCGACCGCAACACCCATATTGATTAGTGCCTGGAAGATGATTGGGAATCCCAACCCAACAATAAGGAGCTTACCGAATAAAGTTTTTGCCTTATGCGCCTGAACCAGGAACCTGAAGAACAGCATAAGGTACAGGAACAGTACCGAAAGCCCGCCTGCCAAACCGTATTCTTCTACAATGATGGCAAAAATAAAGTCGGACGACGACTGCGGCAGGAAATTTTTCTGTACGCTCTTGCCAGGGCCAAGCCCATATATTTTACCTGATGCTATGGCTATCTTGGCTTTCTCAATCTGGTAATCGTCTTCGTTAGGCTCATCTGATGTAAAGCGCTCTATACGGCTCATCCAGGTATCAACCCTGTTAGGCATGGCATCAGGGAAAGCCTTCGCAAAAAGTACGAACAGCACCAACATGGTTATGCCCATGCCGATAATCATCCCCAAATACCTGAGCGGATACCTGCCCACAAACACCAGCATGCACACCATTGAAAATATTAGGGCTGCTGTTGAGAAGTTAGCCGGAAGGATAAGCGCCAGTATAGCAAAAACCGGAACCCACAGCTCAAAGAACGAGGATTTGAAGGTTACCTCCTTATCATGCACTTTGGCCAGGTACCGGGCTACATAAACCATAAGGATGATAAATGCCAAGGCCGATGTTTGGAATGTAACGCCTATAAAGGGCACCTTAATCCAGCGGCTGGCGTTGGCACCGTCTATTACCGTACCCTGGAAGAACGTGTAAATTAGCAGTACGCCAACAAGTGGCAATAATATCTGGGAAAGGCCTTTGTAATAATGGTATGGCACCTTATGAACAAAATAAATAAGCCCAAACCCAATAATAACATGCATAAGATGCTTGATAAGATAACCAATAGTTGATCCCTTGCCTATTACATATACCAGGTTGGTACTGGCGCTGAATACAGGCATAAACGAGATAAGGGCCAGTAGCATTACAAACGACCAAATTCCTTTATCGCCCCTCAGGTTATTAATTAATTCTTTCATCTTATTCTATTTTCTTTGTCATCCTGACGAAGGAAGGATCTTTAAGAGATTCTTCGGCTCCGTTGCACTGCGCTCAGAATGACACAGCCTATTTTTTACTTATAAATTCTGTACCGCTGCCTTAAACTGTTTGCCACGGTCTTCATAGCTTTCAAACAAGTCGAAACTTGCACAAGCAGGCGACAGCAATACTACATCGCCACGTTCAGCCAGTTTCTGCGCAGCCTTCACTGCTTCCGTCATGCTCGTTGTTTCAACCATAACATCTATAACATTGCCAAAAGCGTTTAATATCTTTTGATTATCAACACCCAAACATATTATCGCTTTTACCTTTTCACGAACCAACGGCATAAGCTCATCATAATCATTACCTTTATCAACACCGCCAACAATCCAAACAGTTGGAGCCGTCATGCTCTCCAAAGCAAAGAACGTAGCATTTGTATTTGTAGCCTTGCTGTCGTTTATGTACTGCACGTTTTGTATCTTCAGCACTTTTTCAAGGCGGTGCTCCACACCCTGAAAGTTCGAAAGGCTTTCACGGATGGTATCTTTCCTTATCTTCATCAGCTGCGCAACAGCAGTGGCTGCCATAGCATTCTTTACATTGTGTTTTCCTTCAAGTGACAGTTCGTTTATTGGCATGGTAAATTCGTCGTTTGTTATATTGCTTACTATTGTGTTGTTTTTTATGTAAAGGCCTTCCTTCTGTTCATTAATTAGCGAAAAAGGTATCAGCCTTGCTTTTGTTTTATTGTTGTTGAGCCACTTCCCTATTGTTTCATCATCGGCGTCATATATCAGGTATTCTTCTTCTGTCTGGTTCATCGTGATCCTGAACTTTGATTCGATGTACAGTTCATACTTGTAATCGTACCTGTCCAGATGGTCCGGGCTTATATTTGTAATTACAGCTATGTGCGGCCTGTACTTCTCTATCCCGTCCAGCTGAAAACTGCTTATTTCCAGCACATAACCCTCATGTTTCCCTTCAGCCACCTGCCAGGCAAAGCTTTTGCCTATGTTGCCTGCCAACCCCATGTTCAGCCCTCCCTGTTTTAGGAGGTGGTGGGTAAGCATGGTGGTAGTCGTTTTGCCGTTGCTTCCTGTAATCCCTATTGTCTGTACATCAATGAACTGATACGCAAATTCAATTTCAGAAATAATGGGCACCCCTTTCTTTTTCAGCAGCTTTACTATTGGAGATTTATCCGGTATGCCGGGGCTCTTCATAACCACATCGGCATTAAGTATCTTCTCCTCAGTATGCTGCTCCTCTTCCCAATCAAGCCTGTTAAGTGCAAGAACTTCTTTATAATTGTCTTTTATTTTTCCGAAATCAGATACGAAAACATCATATCCCTTTTTCTTGCCCAGTATGGCCGTACCCACACCGCTTTCGCCTCCGCCTAATATCACCAATCGCTTTGCCATTTTACCTTAGTTTTAGTGAAACCAGTGAAAATATTGCCAGCAGGATTGCAATAATCCAGAAACGTGTCACGATCTTGCTTTCATGATAGCCCTTCTTCTGGTAGTGGTGGTGCAGCGGCGACATAAGGAATATCCTCCTGCCTTCGCCGAATTTCTTCTTTGTATATTTGAAATAGCTTACCTGCAGCACTACCGAAAGGTTTTCTGCAAGGAAAATCCCGCACAACACAGGTATCAGCCGCTCTTTACGCACCGCAATGGCAAGGACAGCATTAATTCCGCGTATGGTTAAACTCCCTGTATCTCCCATAAATACTGTTGCCGGATAGGTGTTATACCACAGGAACCCAATCAGCGAACCTACAAATGCAGTTATATACACCGTCATTTCACCTGAATTTGGGATGTACATTATGTTCAGGTAATTAGAGAATATTATGTTACCTGATACGAAAGCAAATATTCCCAGCGTGAGTACTGCTATGGCCGATGTACCCGCCGCGAGCCCGTCTATACCATCGGTAAGGTTGGCGCCGTTAGATACTGCCGTGATAATAAAAATTACAATCGGGATGAATATCAGCCAGGCATAATCTTTATAATTGTCACCAGCCCATGAAAGCAGCTCGGCATAATCAAACTCATTATTTTTAAAGAACGGAATGGTGGTGGCAGTCGACTTTTCCTCTATGCCCACAGGTGTAATTACATTTTGTGTAGTATCATAAATATTAACCCTTGCAGTATCAGTACTT
>JAEWKB010000016.1 GCA_023386255.1 Bacteroidota bacterium | reverse complement strand
ATCTTATCACCGTTCCGTCATTCCTGCTGAAATTAATTGAATATGCCGAAGCTAATGATATTGATTATAATGCTTCAGGTGTAAAAGGTGCTATTTGTATTGGTGAGCCCTTGCGGAATGAGGATTTTTCCATGAACACACTGGCGAAGAAGATAACAGACAGATGGAATATTAAATTATTTGGTACTTATGCCTCTACCGAGATGAGTACGGCTTTTGCCGAGTGTGAGTACGGCTGTGGGGGGCATCATCACCCGGAACTTATAATTACTGAAATACTGGATGAGAATGATGAGCCCGTGTCTGATGGCGGTAGTGGAGAGCTTACTATAACCACACTGGGTGTTGAAGGTATGCCTTTAGTACGTTTTAAAACTGGGGATATTGTGCAATTACATAAAGAGCCTTGTAAATGCGGCAGGAACAGCATGCGCGTAGGTCCCGTAATTGGGCGTAAGCAGCAGATGATTAAATATAAAGGCACTACATTGTATCCGCCTGCTATGGTGAACCTGCTAAATGAGTTCAGCGAGATACAAAACCATATTATAGAGATTTCTACTAATGATTTGGGTACCGACGAAATATTGATACGTGCTGCCGCTGAAAACCCCACAGACGAGCTATTAACGCAGATTAAAGACCACTTCAGGGCAAAGCTGAGGGTAACGCCTAAAATTATTTTTGCACCTCTTGATGAGCTCAATAAAATAATGTTTACGCCCATGAGCCGCAAACCTGTTAACTTTATTGACAGGAGAATATAAAAAAGAGGGATAACAAATATTATCCCTCTTTTCTTTTTATGACTTGGGTAGTGGTGCCCCAACAGGAACCGAACAGGTGTGCCCGGGCTGCCCATGCGGCGGATTCATTCCCGGTGCCGTAGCTACCGCAGGTGCAGGAGCAGGTTTTGCTGCCGGCGGAGAAAAATTGGCAGGTGCCGGTGTAGGTTGGGTTGGCGTTGCAGCGGCAGGTTTTGCCTGCGGCTGAGAATTTAGCGGTGCGCCCACAGGTATTTCGCAGCGGTGGCCCGGCTGCCCGTGCGGGGGGTTCATTCCCGGTGCTGTAGTTGTTGGCGCTGCCTGTGTGCCTGGTGCCTGTGTTGCTACGGGTGTAACAGTTGCGCTTCCGGCTGGTGTAGCTGTAGCCGCCGGTGCAGCATCAAGGTTCATGAATGCAGGATTGGTAGTAGGCGGTACTTCGCCATATTTACGTTCATCCTGTTTTGTTTCTATATTACATGCAACGAGCGACACTATTGCAAGAGTAAATATGCCTTTTGTCCAAATATTAATTTTCATATCCTTAAGTTATAAATTCTTCAAATATAGCGTTTATAGCTGTACAGCAGTGCCAAACACTAAAATTAGGCTGTTAAAGTTCTAAAAGTAGGCCCTTAGCTGTATACTTCCTGTGTGTATGGTTTTGCTTGTCTCGCTCTTTCGTCCCTGATAGTTTACATTAACATCAAGGTATTGTGTCAGGTTCTTTTGCAGCAGTAACCTCCAGGTAAGGTTCTCTCCCGGTTGTAGGCCTTCCAGCATCTGGTAAGCGGCAGGAGATAACTGGTTTCCTGTAAAATCATTCTGGTAGTAGGAGAACTCGCCGTTCATGGTAAACTGTTTTTCTGAAGCATAGCTGAACGAAGTACCCAACCGTTGTTGGTACAGCGTTTCTAAATCTCCAATACGGTTTTCTTTGCTCCTGTATTCATAAAATATATCCCAACTTGCATTCTTGCTGAAGATGTAGGACACTTTTGGCGATAACAGGTAACCTTCAATTGTATAATTTCGGGACGCATAGTTGTCAGATACCGATTCTGGTTCAATTGTCTGGGTATTAAAGCCAAACAGCCACGTGTTTTGTACCAGGTGGTTGTACTGCAACTGGTGCGAACTGTTTGAATTTTCCTGTGAGCCAATATTCAACAGGCTGCGGCCACGGTTCTTGATATAGGTATAAATAACGGAATGATCCTGCTTACCCCGATTATAGAAAAAGCTGTTCCGGAAGCTTGATGTGAGCCCCAACAAATTATCTGTGCCTGTTTCAAAAGGATTCAGATCGAAATTACCGCTGTCCCGCTGAATTTTCCGCTCGATCAAGTATGACGTCTGATTATAAAAATAGGACAGGATCCTCCTGAAGTCTTCTGTATTTTGCCATTGTATGGGATTGAAGGTAAGTGATGTGGAGAACTTATTTTGGTGCGTGCGCAGGAATACCTGGTTGGGCAGGAACACACGAACATATTTTGCCTGGTCTATAAAGGCGGCTACCTCAAACTCCTGTAATTCCTGTATTCCGTTATTGTTGTAGTCGTTCCAGGTATATACACCCTGCCCGGGCTCAACTTCCAGATAGGTAAATTCCTGTTGTGCAATTGTGCCCGATGTTGTTTCGTAAGCGGCATTAAGCTGCAACAGCTGGTCCCAGTACCTGTCATTATACAATATCCTGGAGTTAAGTGATGGCTCATCTTTAAAAGACGGATCCTCAAATTTCAGGTTACGATAATTGATGAATACGCTTAGGTCGCTTTTATCGGTTTGTATCAGTTTTGATTTCAGGTAATAGGATTGTGAGGTATTAACTTTTTGCAGAAACCCACCAACAAGGCTGTCATTCGTCCTTTGCAGGTAGCCAAGCTCAACAAACACTTTTGTGCTGTCGCCGCGCCCTATGAAGGCTCCAAACTCATTAAAACGCTGGCTCAAAAATGAAAGCTGCCCTGTTGCCTTAATACGCTCCCGATTATCTTCCAGTCGCATGCTGCCTCCCACCCAGTTCTTCTTCAAGTGATATTTAGCAATGGCTTCATTGCGTATAAATTCAGATTCGGCATAATCGCTGTCGCTTTTCAGCCAGCTGCCCCGGTCCTGTACCAGTAATCCATTGTGGCTGTACCTTCCGTCAACTACATGCCGCGTACCGTTAAACTGGCCTGTAAAGTCAAGCTTCTCCAGTTGGTAATTTATCTGGCCTTTTTGCGGAAACCTAAAGGCAGCGCCGCTTACCAGGTAGCTTTGGTTACCATCGGTTGTGGCAATGCCGTTAAGATTCCAGTCGCGGTCAAATTCTATGTTGAAAAGGCGCTCAATAGTGCGGAACTC
>JAEWKB010000001.1 GCA_023386255.1 Bacteroidota bacterium | reverse complement strand
ACTATTATCTTCATGGTTGTATCTTTTGTTAGGTTGTTATTTATTTTACTCCGGTACTGCCAAACCCTCCCGCGCTACGTGTGGTTTCGGTCAACTCATCTACTTCTATCCACTCTGCCCGCTCGTGTCTGGCTATAACAAGTTGGGCAATACGCTCGCCATTTTCAACAGTGAATGCCTCACCGGAAAGGTTGACCAATATCACCCCAATCTCACCACGATAATCGGCATCTACTGTACCCGGGCTGTTAAGCACAGTTATGCCCTTTTTAGCTGCCAGCCCGCTCCTTGGCCTTACCTGTGCCTCGTAGCCTATAGGCAACTCTATAAAAAGACCGGTTTTAATGATAGCTCTGCCTAATGGCGACAGCACTACCGGCTCATCAAGATTGGCCCTTAGGTCCATTCCTGCCGAAGCTATAGTTTCATAATTTGGTAAAGCGTGTTGTGATTTGTTGATGATTTTAATGGTCATTATTTATGAATTACTTGAAAATCAAATTTATGATACTATTATTAATTAGCCAATACAGCAGTGCTATTATTTCCTGCGGGCAATGCGGAGCAACATCGCTTTTTCATTTTTATAGATGAAGAATCCAAATATGGCCAACACGGCAATGCCTACAATGTAGTTTTCCCTGAAGAAATAAAAATATACAATTGATAAAGCTATGGATAATCCAAGATAACCGCCAATGCTCTTTACATCATACGGGATAGGATAGTACTTATTGCCTACTATATATGATATTATCATCATTGTACCATAAGCCGAAATTGTGGCTATGGCCGAACCCATATAGCCCCACATCGGTATCAATGCAAAGTTGAAGGCAAGCGTTACCACCGCGCCGACAATTGATATGTAAGCCCCCATTTTGGTTTTATCGGACAGCTTGTACCACACCGAGAGATTGGTATATATACCCAAGAAGAAGTTCGCTGTAATAATAAGCGGCACTACTTTCATAGCAGACCACATAGACTCGGCGCGTATTATAAATATCTTGAGCAGGTCAGCAAAGACGACAACTCCCACCAGTATGGCCGAGCCGAATATCACAAAGTATTTAGTAATGGTTGCATAGGTTTGCGGGGCATTTTCATTGCCTGCATGGCTAAAGAAGAAAGGTTCTATACCAAGCCTGAAGGCTGTAGTGAAAAGCGTCATGAACAGCGCCAGCTTATAACACGCCGAATAAGCACCTACCTCACTTTTGGAGACACCCATAAAATCCAGCAAAGGCCGGTCAAACGTTTCGTTAATGGCAAAGGCTATACCCGCCCACATCACCGGTACCGAGTAGCGCATCATTGTCTTCCACAGTTCGCTATTAAAATGCCAGGAGAGCCGTAGGTAATGCGGCAGGAATATGGCAAACGTAGCAAGGCTGGCAAGTACGTTGGCCACCAGCACATACCCCACCTGAAAATCGGGAACATAAAGTGTGGCAATAAAGCTCTCAGGGGAAGACTTTGCAAGTTCCGGCAGCCACAACAGGAAAAAGAAATTGAGCAGCAGGTTAAATGCTACGTTACCAATTTTTACAAAAGCGTAAAACATAGGCCTGCCTTCGGCACGTAGCTTGGCGAAAGGAACTATAACAAGCGCATCAAGCGCCAGTACCCATATAATATAAGTTATGTATTCAGGATCAACGTCAAGTGCTGAACCTATATAGTTGCGGAAAAACAACCCTGCACTAAGGAACAATAACGATGACCAGAATAGTGAAATAGTGGATGTACTGATTACCTTCTTCTTATCTTCGGAGTTGTAAAACCTAAAAAAAGCGGTTTCCATTCCGTATGACAGCACTACATTTAGAAAAACCAGGTAAGCAAATATGATGGATATTTGCCCATATTTGGCATCACCCATTACACCCGGTGTAGTATGCAGCGGCGTAAGTATAAAGCTGAACATGCGCGGCACCACAGTGGCAATGCCGTATATGGCAGTTTGTTTAAAAAGATTTTTGAGGCTCAAGCTAATGTGTTTAACTATAAGGCAAAAGTAGGGATAAATTAGAAATAAAAAAGGCGTCAATCACTGACGCCTTCCTTTTATATAAGATAAAGTTTTACCCATTCAATGCTTCCGCACCACCTACAATTTCAAGGATTTCTCCTGTAATGGCAGCCTGGCGGGCTTTGTTGTAAGTAAGCTTAAGCTGGTTCCTAAGCGCGGTAGCGTTATCGGTAGCTTTGTGCATGGCCGTCATACGGGCGCCGTGCTCTGAAGCGAAAGAATCACGTACCGCCTTGTACAGCTGTGTTTTTAATGACAGCGGGATAAGGCTCAGAACGATCTCTTCTTTTGACGGCTCAAAGATATAATCTGTTACTGTTGTTTTAACCTCGGTTGCAGCTACAGGCTCAAGCGGTAAAAACTGTTCTGTTTTTATAATTTGTGTGGCAGCATTTTTAAAATGGTTGTACACAATCTCAATCCTGTCATACTCACCGTCAGCAAATCTCTGCATCAGCCCTTCGGCAATAACCGCAACATTTTCAAAGGTAAGAGCGTCAAAAAGGCTATTGTGGTTTTCTATAACCGTAACCGATTTTTTAAGGGCGTCATCACCTTTTTTACCAATGGTCAAAAGGTCTACCTGCTTACCGGCATACTGCTCCTGAAGCACTTTTACCTGCTTAATAACGTTAGAGTTAAAAGCACCTGCCAAACCCCTGTTTGAAGTTACCACTACAAGAAGCACTTTATTTACCGGGCGCTGCTCGGCAAATTTTCCTCCTGTATCGCCCTCAAGGGTAGCACTAAGGTTTTGTAATAGTTCCGTAAGCTTTTCAGCATAAGGCCTCATTGCCGTAATAGCATCTTGCGCCTTTTTAAGCTTGGCAGCCGATACCATTTTCATCGCACTTGTAATTTGCATTGTGGATGAAACGGAAGTGATCCTGTTACGTATTTCCTTTAAGTTTGCCATTTTTTTAATGTACTAATTAAGCAATTAACCGTGTAACAATTGCTACAT
>JAEWKB010000325.1 GCA_023386255.1 Bacteroidota bacterium | reverse complement strand
GTTCCAATCTGGTAGGTTTCCACACCTGGGATAACGCTATACATTTTACAGAATGTGTAGAAAAGATCCTTGGCCTGCCGCAGCGTAACTTTTACATCAATCAGGACCATCACCGTACCAAAGTGGGCTCCTTCCCTATCAGTATCGATTTTAATAAGTTCAATGAGGCTTTTGACAAGCAGGAGGTAGTTAGCCTCCGCAATGAGATAAAAACGCTTTATGAAGACAAAAAGATTATTTTTTCGGTTGACAGGCTGGATTACACCAAAGGCATTAATAACCGGCTTATAGCTTTTGAAAAATTTTTAGAAAAGTATCCGGAGTGGAAAGAGAAAGTTGTTTTCCTTCTTGTAATTGTACCCTCACGGGAGGAAATAAGTAAATATGGGGAGCGGAAGCGAATGATTGAGCTTACCATAAGCCGCATTAACGGAAGCTTAGGCAATTACAAGTGGACACCTGTGGTATATCAGTATCAATCGGTTGATTTTGATAAGCTTATTGCCCTATACACGAGTGCTGATGTAGCTTTAATATCTCCGGTGCGCGATGGTATGAACCTGGTAGCTAAAGAATATGTAGCCTCCCGTAAAGACCTCAGGGGGACGCTTATATTAAGCATCCTGGCAGGAGCAGCTAAAGAAATGCAGGAGGCGGTAACAATAAATCCGTTTGATGCTGAACAGATTGCAGAGAAAATTTGCCTTTCGCTAAACATGAGCGAAGAAGAACAACAGCGCCGTATGGAGCGTATGCAGCGATACCTTAAAAAACATGATGTTTTCAGGTGGGCATCACGATTTTTAAATGAAACCGAAGAAGTTCATAAGGCTGATGTTAAGACAATTCCTCTACATGGAGAGGCACGCGCAACGCTAGTCAATAAATATCATGACGCAGAAAAGAGGCTTCTCCTGCTGGATTTTGACGGAACACTGGTAAAATTACAGCCTACGCCTGAAATGGCCGTACCGGACAGGTACCTGGAAGATTTACTGCAAAAGCTGGGTGAAGATCTTAAAAATGAAGTATGGATCATCAGCGGGCGGAATAAAGATTTTTTAGAAAAATATCTTGGCCACCTACCTATTGGCCTTGTGGCTGAACATGGGGGATACATAAAGAGGGAGATCTGGACTCCTGTTATTCAGGGCACGCCCGACTGGAAAGACAGAGTAATTGATTTAATGAAGGAGTATACTGATTTGAATGCCGAAAGTTTTATTGAGGTAAAGGAATTTGGCGTGGCATGGCATTACCGCAGGGTCGACGAAAAGTTGGGCTTCCTTACTTCACGTGAATTATTAACACTGCTAAAAAACCACCTGTACAATACACCTGTCCAAATTATTGACGGTAATAAGGTAATTGAGGTAAAGCATTTTATGGCTCACAAAGGCACTACCTGCAGGAATAACATTTTGTGCGGCACGCATGATTTTGTTTTGGCCATAGGCGATGACAAAACCGACGAGGACCTCTTTGAAAATCTTGAGGGCGATAATGAATTTTCTATTAAAGTAGGCAAAGGTACGACTGCCGCACCATACAGGCTTCAGTCGGTTGATGAGGTGCTTGAATTTTTGAGTGGACTGAAGAATTAACAATTTCCTCTAGGAAATATATAGATAATTTTTGCAGGATTCCTGCTGTCATCGAAATAGAAGAAGCATAGATAAATAAAAAAATCCCCGGCTCACACCGGGGATCTTCAAAAATATATTTGTTTTATTAGTTTCCGCTAAGAGCAACTTTAACCTGGTCAGCCGCTTCCTGAAACTGGGTAGCAGAAAGGATTGGCATGCCTGAGTTATCAATAATTTCTTTAGCAAGTTCTGCGTTAGTACCCTGAAGACGCACAATAATAGGCACTTTAATAGAATCACCCATGTTCTTGTAAGCATCTACAACACCTTGTGCAACCCTGTCGCAACGAACGATACCACCAAATATGTTGATAAGTATAGCTTTAACGTTAGGGTCTTTAAGGATAATGCGGAAAGCGGTTTCAACACGCTTAGCATCGGCAGTACCACCCACATCAAGGAAGTTTGCCGGTTCATAGCCTGCATATTTAATAAGGTCCATAGTTGCCATAGCAAGTCCGGCGCCGTTAACCATACAGCCTACTGTACCATCAAGGTCTACATAGTTAAGTCCAACTTCTTTAGCTTCTACTTCAATAGGGTTTTCCTCCTGTATATCGCGCATCTCAGCATATTTCTTCTGGCGGTAAAGCGCGTTATCATCAAGGGTAACCTTAGCATCAACAGCCATTATCTTATTATCAGATGTTTTTAGCACCGGATTAATTTCAAACATTGAAGCATCGCTCTCAACAAAAGCTTTGTAAAGCGCAGGCACAAACTGTGTCATTTCCTTAAAAGCATTTCCGCTAAGGCCCAGGTTGAAAGCAATCCTCCTTGCCTGGAAAGCCTGAAGGCCTACAGCAGGATCAATTTCTTCTGTAAAAATAAGATGAGGAGTTTTTTCAGCCACTTCTTCAATATCCATACCTCCTTCGGTAGAATACATGATCATGTTACGGCCACGCCCCCTATTTAAAAGGACAGACATATAAAATTCAGAAGTTTCACTTTCTCCGGGATAGTAAACATCCTCAGCAATAAGCACTTTATGTACTTTTTTACCTGTTGGAGGTGTTTGCGGAGTTATCAGGTTCATACCAATAATCTGGCCTGCAAGCTCTTCAACCTGCTGAAGGTTTTTAGCAAGCTTTACGCCTCCGCCTTTTCCGCGGCCACCTGCGTGTATTTGTGCTTTAACAACATGCCATCCTGTACCTGTTTCAGCAGTTAGCTGTTTAGCGGCAGCAACAGCTTCGGCAGCATTGTTGGCTACTATTCCCCGCTGAACACGCACGCCATGGCTTGCCAGTATTTCTTTTCCCTGATATTCGTGTAAATTCATGATTAATGCGTTTATCTTATTAAAAGTGGAACAAAAATAGGAAAAAGCTTCTAACCATTAAAGGTATTTCATTGTAATTTTTATGATGCACACTTAGAATTAAAATGATGATCGTGCTGCAGTGCATGCAAAAATTTTTGAATTTTCTTACGCAACCTTTTTAAAATTCATCCATCTGTAAAGAAATCAATTAATTAGCTATGAAAAAGATATTTTTATTATGCATGCTTGTACCACTGCTGTGGTCATGTGAAGATGATGACAACGTTACTGCCTCTCCCTCCGCGCTACGGGGTACCTGGAATCTTGTTAATGTGAGCGGAGGTATTACAGGATCAAGCTTCAACTTTCCTCCCGGTACCATAAAATGGAAATTTAATGATCAGGGCAATACTGTAAATGTGGTGAATAATAACCCTGCTGACAGTAATGCAGAAGATTTTTTTGAAACCGGTACTTACAGTTATGTATATACCGAAAATGAGGTTTCTACAACGTGTGTTAATACTCTTGAAATTGACAACACCGATTTGGGTTGTCAAAGTATTTCAGGCACTACAATGACCTTAACACAGGTAGTTGCAGACGGTTATACCCTCACGCTGAAGAGATAGCTCAACATCCAGCATAACAAAGTCACCCGGAAAAGTTCAAAGTCAAGAGTCGTCGCTGCCACTTTGAATGGCCCCGGGTTTTTTACTTTATATCAATGTGTTAAATTTATAACTTTTTGTTATATTTTGTGAAACAGTATTGCTTAACTTGATTGCTGGCGCTGCCATTTCTACCTTTGCAGAAAATTAAAGATATGGAAACAAATCAGTTACTGGCACTGGCAGAAGAATTTGGGAGTCCGCTCTATGTGTATGACGCCGCCGGGATACAAAGCCAGTACCAAAGGCTTGAAAAAGCATTTGCCAAGGTAGAAAACCTACGGATCAACTACGCCGTTAAGGCATTATCAAATATATCTGTCCTAAAGCTGCTGAAACAAATGGGCTCAGGGCTTGACACTGTGTCGATAGAGGAAGTACAGCTTGGGCTTTTGGCCGGCTACAGCCCCGACAGGATAATTTATACCCCCAACGGCGTATCGATGGAAGAAATTGAGCAAGTAGCCGCGCTTGGTGTACAAATCAACATTGATAACCTTTCGATACTGGAGCAGTTTGGCGCCAAACATCCCGAAACACCGGTTTGCATCCGTATCAATCCCCACGTTATGGCAGGGGGCAACAGCAACATTTCGGTAGGGCATATTGACAGTAAGTTTGGCATCTCCATCCACCAGATGCCGCACCTGCTACGCATTGTAGAGAACACCAACATGCATATAAACGGCATACACATGCACACCGGCAGCGATATACTTGACATTGAAGTATTTTTATATGCTGCCGAAATACTGTTTGAAGCTGCTACCCATTTTAATGAGCTGGAGTTTCTGGATTTTGGCAGCGGTTTTAAAGTACCTTATAAAAAAGATGACATTGAAACCGATGTTGAGGAGCTCGGCAAGAAGCTAACGAAGCGATTTAATGCCTTCTGCACTGAGTATGGCCGCAGCCTTACCCTGGCTTTTGAGCCCGGTAAATTTCTGGTGAGCGAGGCGGGTTATTTCCTTGCCAAAGTAAATGTGGTGAAGCAGACAACCAGTACGGTATTTGCGGGTATTGACAGTGGTTTCAATCACCTGATACGGCCAATGTTCTACGGGTCGCAGCACCATATAGAAAATATATCTAACCTTAAAGGCAAAGAACGCTTTTATAGCGTTGTTGGTTATATTTGCGAGACAGATACGTTTGCCAGCAACAGGCGCATTGCAGAAATTAAAGAAGGCGATATTTTGTGCTTCAGGAACGCGGGGGCTTATTGCTTCTCTATGTCCAGCAACTATAACAGCAGGGTTCGCCCAGCCGAAGTATTGTGGCATAACGATAAAGGTCACCTGATACGGCAGCGGGAAACAATGGAGGATATATTGCGTAACCAGGTTGTGTTGGATTTTAATGGCAATATAAACTCTTGGCATCCTTATCTATAAAATAACACCTCCTCCCTTACGTTTACCAGTTAGTTTTTTACCTTTGGCAAAACTGATTACAGAAATGGACAGGAGAAAATTTTTCAGGAACGGGTCGCTGTTTACACTCGGCACTACCCTTCTTAACCCTTTTGAAGGCAAAGCGAACATCGTCGACCTTCAGCACCTGCACAAGAACAAGAAAGCAAAGAACATCATATTCATGGTAAGCGACGGCATGAGCAGCGGTACGCTTAATATGGCCGACCTATACTTAAACCGTAAAACAGGCCGCGGCTCTAACTGGCTGCAACTGTATAAAGACCAACGCGTGAGCCGTGCACTTATGGATACGGCTTCGGCAAGCTCTATAGTTACCGATAGTTCTGCAGGCAGCTCTTCCTGGGGCGGCGGTGTTAGGGTTAAAAATGGCGTGCTTAATATTGGCCCGAAGGGGGAAATATACATGCCCATATGGCAAAAGTTTAAAAAAGCAGGTAAAATGGCAGGATGTGTTACCACTGTGCCAATTACCCACGCTACCCCCGCAGGATTTTGCGTAAACAATGACAGCCGGAATGCTATGGAAGACATAGCTGAAGACTACCTGAATTTAGGCTTTGAC
>JAEWKB010000257.1 GCA_023386255.1 Bacteroidota bacterium | reverse complement strand
CATCAAGGCCAAGTACCCTGATGCGTGCCTGCTGTTCCGCGTAGGTGATTTTTATGAAACCTTTGGCGAGGATGCCGTAAGGGCTGCCGGTATATTAGGTATTGTGCTTACAAAACGCGGTGCAGGATCGGAAACAGAGACTGCATTGGCCGGTTTTCCGCACCATTCGCTCAACACCTATTTGCCAAAGCTGGTAAAGGCCGGGCTAAGGGTGGCAATTTGCGACCAGCTGGAAGACCCGAAGATGACGAAGACCATCGTGAAGCGCGGCGTGACCGAGCTGGTTACTCCCGGTGTTTCCATGAATGATGAGGTGCTGCATGCCAAATCGAATAACTTTCTGGCGTCGGTTTATTTTGGACGGAAATCAATGGGCGTGTCGTTTTTAGATGTTTCTACAGGTGAATTCCTTACCGCACAGGGTAACGAGGAATATATTGATAAACTGCTTCAGAATTTCAGCCCCAGTGAAGTGTTGGTGCCTAAAGCCGACAAAAATAATTTTAAAGATACTTTTGGCGACGATTACCATACCTTTTACCTGGAGGACTGGGTGTATAAAGAAGATTATGCGTTTGACAGCCTCACTGCACATTTTGGTACTAATTCCCTAAAAGGCTTTGGGGTAGAGGAGCTGCAGGAAGGTATTATAGCATCAGGCGCGGTATTATATTACCTGTCTGAAACGCAGCATAACAAAGTTCAGCATATAACAGCCATTCAGCGCATTGCTGAAGATGCCTATGTGTGGATGGACCGTTTTACTATACGTAACCTGGAACTGTACCAAAGCCCTAATCAAAACGCGGTAACGCTGCTGGATGTGATAGACAGGACGCTTTCGCCTATGGGCAGCCGGCTGCTGAAAAGATGGCTGGCGCTCCCGCTGAAGGATGCCAATAAAGTACGGGCGCGCCATGAAGTAGTAGGTTATCTGAAAGAGAATACTAATGTGCTGCAAAAATTCCAGCAGCAGATAAAGCAGATATCCGACCTGGAACGGCTTATTTCAAAGATAGCCACAGGCAAGGTTACACCCCGTGAGGTGATTTACCTGAAAGACTCGCTTGATGCCATAGTGCCGGTGAAGAACATAGCCCTGGAAAGCAATAATGAGGCCCTGAAAGCCATAGGCGACAGCCTGCACAGCTGTGAACTGCTTCGTGAAAAGATACGTACTACGCTAAATCCTGATGCACCTGTAGCCATAATCAAAGGTAACGCTATTGCCAAAGGCGTACATACAGAGCTTGATGAGCTTCGTGCCATCGCTTATTCAGGTAAAGAATTCCTTGAGGCCATTGAAAAACGGGAATCCGAAATAACGGGTATATCATCGTTAAAGATTTCCTTTAATAATGTGTTTGGCTACTATATTGAGGTGAGGAACACGCATAAAGACAAAGTGCCTGCCGAATGGATACGGAAGCAGACGCTTGTAAATGCTGAACGCTACATTACCGAGGAGCTTAAGGAATATGAAAGCAAAATACTTGGCGCTGAAGAAAAAATATACCAGATAGAAACACAGCTGTTTGAGCAGCTGGTGGTTTGGATAGCTACCTATATCAAGCCGGTTCAGCTTAATGCCAGCCTTATTGCGCAGATAGACTGCCTGGCATCGTTCGCGCAGCTGGCTATCGAGAATAAATATGTATGTCCGGAGATAGATGACAGCTTTGAGCTTGAAATTAAAGAAGGTCGCCATCCCGTTATAGAAAAACAGCTGCCTGTAGGAGTGCCCTACATTACCAATGATGTTTATCTTGACAGGGCACAGCAACAGATCATCATGATCACGGGACCCAATATGTCAGGTAAATCTGCTATACTTCGCCAGACCGCGCTTATAGTACTGCTGGCGCAGATGGGAAGCTTTGTGCCTGCCGAAAGTGTGCGTATGGGCATTGTGGATAAAATCTTTACCAGGGTAGGGGCTTCTGATAATATATCTATGGGTGAATCGACCTTTATGGTGGAGATGAATGAAACGGCAAGCATCCTGAATAACATCTCCGAAAGAAGCCTGATACTGCTGGATGAAATAGGCCGCGGGACCAGTACGTACGACGGTATTTCCATAGCGTGGGCCATAGCCGAATTTTTGCATGAGCACCCGGCACAGCCCAAAACACTTTTTGCCACCCATTACCATGAGCTTAATGAGATGCAGGATATTTTTGAGCGCATACAGAATTACAATGTATCGGTTAAAGAACTTAAAGATACCGTGCTGTTTATACGCAAGCTTGTAAAAGGCGGCTCTGCTCACAGTTTTGGTATCCACGTGGCCAAAATGGCGGGTATGCCGCAAACTGTAATACAAAAGGCCCAAAAGCTGCTTAAAAAGCTTGAGAAGGATCATTCGGGCGAAGCGCTTGCCAATGTAAAGGCATCGGCTAAGGATGAAATGCAGCTGAGCTTCTTCAATCTGGACGACCCTTTGCTTGAAGAGATAAAAGAGGAAATACTGAATATTGATATTAATACGCTTACCCCTGTAGAAGCATTAATGAAGCTGAACGAGATAAAGCGCATGTTGGTGAAATAAAGGCTAAAAAAAGTTTACTTTTTAAGCCAAACGTTATCAGAAGGTTATATTTTTTGTGCAACTTTTTTTTGAAAAACGCTTGCAAAATCAAAAATCTGTGCTACATTTGCACTCGCAATACTGAACCAAACAGCGGTTGCGATTAATGCGAAAATAGCTCAGTTGGTAGAGCGCAACCTTGCCAAGGTTGAGGTCGCGGGTTCGAATCCCGTTTTTCGCTCTAGCACTACCAAGGCTCGAGTGGTGGAATTGGTAGACACGCTGGACTTAAAATCCAGTGGGCAGTAATGCCCGTGCGGGTTCAAGTCCCGCCTTGAGTACGATTTAATCCCATAAATGTTAATTATTAATATTTGTGGGATTTTTTTATTTCCTCATGTTGCCTTTTCCTTCGCATCGTCCGGAGGAATATCGCTTAGTGCAGAAGCTGCTCTTCAGTACGTCTGCTAGAACTTTTCTTCCTGTTCTGAATCCCGATTTTTATTTTGAAAGTTATTGCAGGTGCAGGCCTTTTATGTGAGGGGTAAAGCAGGTGTAAAAAAAGGTTTAAAATTAAAAAGCCCTCGCAATGCGAAGGCTTTTAATGCTTTTGTATGCTTCAGACTCTTAGTGAGCAGCTGGAGCAGTAGTAGCTGGAGCAGCAGCGTCAGTAGCTGGAGTAGCAGCAGCTGTAGTGTCAGCAGCAGTAGTATCAGCAACTGGAGCAGCAGTTTCAGTAGCAGGAGCTTCAACAGCAGTAGTGTCAGCAGCAGTAGCATCTACTTCAGTTTCTGTTTTCTTGCATGATACTAGAGAAACGATAGCTACAAGCGCAAGGCTTAAAACAACTTTTTTCATCTTACTAAATTATAAAAGGTTAATTATTAATTCGGAGCAAAGATATAAATTTTTTATTACGATAAAATATTTAGCAATAATTTTTTTTTAAATCTTTTCTTACTGAATTTCAGTGATTTGTATACAACGTTTTCGCTATTTCCTTCGGCTAAAGCCCTGATATACGATACCTTTGCTATAGCATTGGCTAAAAAATAGTTTTTCGCACAAATTGTAAGATAACGCTCTACTGTAACCGCTTACTTCTTAGGCACGTTCACAAGCTTCATCTCATTCACCAAATGGGTGGCTCCGGCATACTTATCTATAATAAACAGCACGTAGCGCATATCAACCATAATGTTTCTGCAGATAGAAGGGTCATAATGTATATCGCTCATGGTGCCTTCCCAAACACGGTCAAAGTTAAGGCCTATAAGGTTTCCGTTGGCATCAATGGCCGGACTTCCTGAATTACCTCCCGTAGTGTGGTTGGTGCCTATAAAACAAACAGGCATCTTGCCGTTCTCGCCGTAGCGGCCATAATCCTTTTTATTATACAGGTCTATCAGCTTCTGTGGCACGTCAAACTCGTAATCTCCGGGTATGTATTTTTCCATAACACCGTCAAGATAGGTTACCGGCTCATAATAGGTAGCATCACGCGGTTCGTAGCCCTGTACTTTTCCATAAGTAACCCTTAGCGTGCTGTTGGCGTCAGGAAAGATGCGTGCATCTTTAGGGCTTAGCTCCAGTATGGCTTTCATATAAGTACGTTGCAGTGCTGCAATCCTAAGGTTAATCTCATCATACTTAGGCGCTACATTTTTAGCATAGGCTTCCGTCATGGCCTTGGTAAGCTGGTAGCCTTTATCGGCATTCATACGGGCGATTACAGTCTTGGCATCGCCTTCCAACAGCTGCTTAAAACCTTCATAGCTTATAAGCTTTGACTGGCTGTAAATATCAGCAGTCAGCTTTTTGTAATCAGCATTTAACAGCTCCTTTGGCAGGAATTGTTTTGGCGACTTGGTAGCGTATATTTCAATCAGCTGTTCAAATACCTTCTCGTCAACAGTCCTGTTAAAGTCTTTATATACATCAACCATGCCTGCTATCAGGTTGTTCTTCCTGTCGGTAAAAGCCTGTTCACCTTTAGTGTTATACACCTGCTCCAGCTGGTACAGCCTGTAAGCCATAGTGAGCAATTCTGTATTTCGCAGTGTAACTTCGGTAAAATAATCGCGGGCAAGCGCATAAGGTGCTATTTCAGTATAGTTCTTTTCAAAATCTGCGAGAAGGTTGCCATACTCAGCCTGTTTGCCTGCTTTGGCCACGCGAGTCATAAAGTCTTTTTCCTGGGCGCGCTTCAAAGCAACGGCATTGGTTTTTTTGAGGCCCTGCGTTTCGCCAATCCATTTCTTCCAATAATTAGCAATGCTGGCATACTTGGCGGCATACTGTATTTTTATCGCCTGGTCTTTACGCATAAAACCATCGGCAACTTTAAGGGCAGCATCGCGAACTTCGATTTTTGCCGGGTTCAGGCTGTTTACAATTTGTTCTACCGCTACGGCAGGCAAATACTCAGTAGTGCGGCCCGGGTAACCAAAAACAAGGGTAAAATCATTTTCTTTAACACCACCCAATGACACAGGGAAAAAGTGTTTAGGTGTGTAAGGAACATTGTCTTTAGAGTAAGCAGCCGGCCTGTTGTTCTTATCAGCGTAAATGCGGAACAGCGAAAAGTCTCCTGTATGCCTTGGCCACACCCAGTTATCGGTATCCGACCCGAACTTACCTATTGATGATGGCGGCGCACCTACAAGGCGCACATCTTTGTAAGTTTCGGTAACAAAAAGCATGTACTGGTTGCCTTCGTAAAACGTACGTATCTTGTTTTCCTGGTACGATTCTTTAGGAAGTGTGTTGCTGAGGCGTGTAATATTCTCCTGAATCTTCTTCTGCCTGTCCTGCTCCGGTAATGATTGTGTCCCTTCCAGTACTTTAGTAGTTACGTCTTCAATGCGT
Source organism: Bacteroidota bacterium (assembly GCA_023386255.1). Taxonomy (GTDB): domain Bacteria; phylum Bacteroidota; class Bacteroidia; order Flavobacteriales; family Flavobacteriaceae; genus Flavobacterium. The sequence continues at coordinate 2,256 of JAEWKB010000257.1, read as the reverse complement.
ACTATAAAGGTAACTTCCATATCAGGGTTTGGCAGTTCTTCGGCAAGGCTCATGGCCCAGAAACCGTCGGTAAGGTAGTCATTGTCAACTGTTGAGTGGGCCTGTATCTCGCCATACCCGCAGTGGTGGTTGGTTAGCAACAGGCCTTTTGATGATATAACCTCCGATGTACACCCTCCATTAAAATGAGGCACGGCATCCTTAAGGCTGGAATGGTTAACGGCATAAATGTCTTCAGCCGACATTTTCATGCCCAGGCTCTTCATCTCTTTTTCATTCATCCCCTTCAGCAGCGAAGGTATCCACATGCCGCCCTGTTGCGCATACACAGGCAATACAAGCAGCAGTACCAGTAAACGTAGTAATTTCATAATGATTTTAATTGTTGTGGCCGCAAGTTACGATTTTTATAAAAAGTGCCCACGGAAGTTAAATGTTAATACTTACATTCGTAGTATGTTTCAGGAAATAGTTACACATGCGAAAGCATATCAGCCTTTCGGCAGAGGAGGAAGAACTTCTGATTTCAGCCTTAGAGCTGCGCGATGTAAAGAAAAAAGAACATTTATTGCGGGCAGGTGAGGTGTGCCGTGAAAACTATTTTATTAATAAAGGATGTTTCCGGCTGTACCTTATCACGCCGAAGGGAGTGGAGCAGGTAATACAGTTCGGCATTGAGAACTGGTGGATTACCGAATACTTCAGCCTAAAGACCGGGCAGCCATCGGAATTTTACCTGCAGGCTACTGAAAATGCACAGGTAGTGGTACTGAAGCGCCTTAAAGAAGATGAGCTGTTCGCTAAAATACCGCAACTTGAAAAGTACTTCCGCCTGGTGTTGGAAAAGGCATATTCGGCACAGCTGAACCGCATCCACTACATTTTTAACCTTACGGGCGAGGAGCAGTACCGCATGATGAGCGAAAAGTACCCGGAGTTTGTGCAGCGCATACCACAATACATGCTGGCTTCATTTTTAGGTATTACACCGGAATTCCTGAGCATGCTCAGGGCAAAAAAGCCATAATTTCATTTCTTAAACTACTTTAAGTTTTTTGGGGAGGCGGTAACGGAAATTTGTATAAGAAATTTTTAATAACAAAAACTTATACAAAATCATGGAACAGAGAATGAACCTTTTTGCCATTGAACCCGAAGGATATAAAGCAATGGTTGGGCTTGAAAATTACATTAACTCCACTGAACTAACTGCTATTCACAAAGAGTTGATCAAGATTCGTACGTCGCAAATTAACGGCTGCGCTTTCTGCCTGGATATGCACACTAAAGATGCCCGTAAGTATGGCGAGAGCGAGCAGCGCATTTATACACTTAGCGCCTGGAGGGACACGCCTTTTTTTACACCTGAAGAGCAGGCCCTGCTGGCACTGACAGAAGAGGTAGCTATGATATCCAACCATGTTTCTGAGAGTACTTACAATAATGCTGTAAAATTGCTTGGTGAAAAATATGTAGCTCAGGCCATAATAGCTATGACAGCTATAAATGTGTGGAACCGGATTGCTATAAGTACCGGTATGCAGCCTAAGTAATTTAAACCAAAAAAGTTGATTAATTGCAGCCTTTGCCGGTCGGTTAAAGGCTGTTTGTTATTTTGCTCATGATGATTCCTACCGCCCCCCGGTTCATGTTGATGAACGTTCCTGCTTTAAAGCCTGTCTCATGCCTGTAATCATCATTATGCACCAGCTCACTAAATATATCTTCTAATGATGTTTTGTCTTTAGCTTCCAGGCATCCTCCAAAGTGAATCATGGCTGCAGCTTCGGGAAATTTGGAATGGTTAAGCCCAATTACAACAGGAATACCAAAAGCGGCAGGCTCCAGAATATTGTGCAGACCTGAAGTGCCGAAACCGCCACCCACATAAGCGATATCAGCATAACTGTATATTTTACCTAAGATGCCTATGGTGTCGATAATAAAAACATCATACTCCTCAAGATTTTTCCCTTCTTTTTCTGAAAAAAGAACTGTGTTCCTTTGTATACTTTTCTTGATCTGCTGGATATGATCGGCGCCAATAGTGTGTGGGGCAATAATAAATTTAGTATTGGGAGCGCTGTTGATAAAGTCAGTGAACATAGCTTCATCTTTAGGCCAGGAACTGCCAAAAACTATTGTGGTTTTTCCATCAATAAATTCTTCAATAAAGGGTAATGAATTATCCCGCTCCAAAATTTCCGATACCCGGTCAAACCTCGTGTCGCCGCTCACGGTTACATTGTAGTAGCC
>JAEWKB010000250.1 GCA_023386255.1 Bacteroidota bacterium | reverse complement strand
GTATATACATATTGCCTATAGAATCGCGCATTTGTATGATGTTATTGATGAGCGTCTTATTTTTTTCGATAACAGGATAAGGCACGCTGTAAATGAGCAGGCTGGTGTTTCCGCTGGGGATATCCTTTTTCAGCCACATGAAATCATCATTTCTGATAGTGAAATTAAAAGTTGCCGGTACAGCTGCAGATATGCCAAACTGCCCAAAAGCAGTTTCTTTAAGAAGCCCTGCTTTTTTATGCCTTGCCTGATATTCGGTCACTTCGGTATCCCGTATCTTCATGATTATCTCATCAGCATGCATTTCCAGCTGATGGATGAGGTCATCTATTGATTTGCCTGTTACAGTAAAAATGTTTTGCGGGGTGCAGTTGGCATTGTGTTTAAAACTGAAATCATTTTTACCGGCCTGCTCTACCACAATAATGTTCCTGCCTTTGCTAAGGCTGCCGGTAAAAGCCTTTTCATTGTACTGATTAAGGGTAAAAATGGGTTCTTCCTGAGTAAGGCCGTCAACAGGCGCCGCAAACTTTTTTCGCAGGCTGTCGCCCACCTCCCCATTCCACAGCACATCACTTATTACAATGGCTATTTCATTAATATTGCCTGTAGAAGCGGCAGATGTCTGCTTATCGCTTTTACAGGCAATCAGGGAAATGACAAAAACAAAAACTGCTATTTGTTTCAGTCTTTTCATGTATGTGCTTGTTTAATTTGTAGTACCTCCGTTATTTGTGGTAGCAACCTTAAGCTTCATTCCCGGCTGTATGCTTTCACCCTGAATTTCATTCCAGGTTTTAAGGTTTTCAACGGTTACACCCGGATGCTTTTTGGCAATGCTGAACAATGAGTCGCCCTTTTGTACTATGTACATACGCTCCTCTTCAAAATTGATGTCTTTTGCCCTTCTGTTGCCTTCTTTGGTTGCTACGGCTGTTTTTGTATCGGCCGCCGCTACAGTTTCATCCTGTGTATCAGGCACTGATGCGGGCTTAGTATTTTCAGCTACGGCGGTAGCTGAAGGCGTTGCCGCAGGTTCTTTAACGTCTTTTGCTTTTGGCGCTTTAACTGCTATGGCTTCTTTTACAGGAACGGTTACCATAACATCCTGCCTTATCTTAAGGCGCTGGCCCGGCATAATGTTATTGCCCTTAACTTTATTCCATTTTTTAATTTCAGCTACTGATACGCCATATTTATTAGCAATTTCGCCCAGACTATCGCCACGCTTAACCTTGTAAGTTTTGGTAGCTACCGATTTTTTCTTTTTATAGGTAGTATGGTAAGCTATTGCGGTTGAATCACGTTTTTCAACAATAGGGTTAAGGTTAAAGTTTGGCCTCTCCCTCTTTTTATCCTCATAGTCAACATAAGCATATATAGCTTTTTCGTTTGAGGCGAATAGTGCTATTTTGTCTTTTGGCAGCCTCAGGTAGTGTGGCTTATTTGCCATGTAAGGTATTACGTCAAGTTTATAAATTGGGTTAAGGAACTGAAGCTGCTGTACAGGCACATCAAGCAATTGTGCTATCTGCCTGAACGACATCTGGCGCTTAACCATAATCGTATCAGTCTCAAAATAGGTAAGCGGCGCTTTTTTCGGCTTTATACCATGTTCTTTCTGGTATTCATAAATATACATTGTAGCAAGGAAAGCCGGCACATAACCTTGTGTTTCCTGCGGAAGGTGCTTCCTGATATTCCAGTAGTTTCTGTACTGTCCTGAGCGGCGGATGGCTTTGGTTACATTACCCGGGCCTGAATTGTATGATGCAAGCACCAGGTCCCAGTCTCCAAATATGTTGTACAGGCTGCTAAGATACTGGCATGCTGCCTCGGTAGCTTTTAGCGGGTCATTCCTTTCATCAACATACGAATTTACCTCGAGGCCATACTGTTTGCCGGTAGCATACATGAACTGCCAAAGCCCGCCGGCGCCAACTCTTGAGCGTGCACGCGGATTAAGTGCCGATTCTACAATAGCCAGGTATTTAATTTCGATAGGCACGTTGTACTTGGCAAGGTGCTCCTCAAACATAGGGAAATAATACTCTGAAATGGCCATAAGCCTTTCGTATGCCCTTGGCCTGTTCTTCAGGTAAGACTTTATTACATTTTCAAGGCTCTTTGTATACTCTATGTTAAACGGAGATTTAGCGTCCATTTTTGCAAGCCTTTCCTTAAGCAATTCTGTAGAAAGTGCATATGACACTTCCTCATCAGGGTTTACCTTTTCTAAATCTTCCTGCATACCTTCAAAAAGGTCCTGGTTAGCCAGCTCCTTCAGCCAAAGGCTGTCAATGCGCGAAAGCTCATTGTGGTGGACAAAAGTTGATTTTATAGAATCAAGAAAAGAAAGCTTAATTTCCGGTTGAGATTGTGTGTTTGCCTCCGACGGGCCCTGTGCGAAACCCGCAAAAGACAATAATGCGAATACAAAGGACAATGTTCTTTTTTTATTCATAATTTACTTTTTAATCAGTTAAATTACATTTTATTACAAAGTAACAATGTGTGTTATAACTATGGTTTTTAATTAATATTGCAAACTTTAACACTACCTACTCCTGTATGGCAGCTATTCCCGGCAGGGTTTTTCCTTCAAGCATTTCAAGCATTGCGCCCCCGCCGGTAGACACGTAGCTCATTTTCGGCTCCAGGCCAAATTGTTTTACCGCCGCTACTGAGTCGCCCCCGCCAACCAGCGAGAATGCACCTTTTTTAGTAGCTTCGGCAATATCGTTACCCAGTTCAATGGTTCCTTTGGCAAAGTTCTCCATTTCAAATACCCCAAGCGGGCCGTTCCAAAGGATTGTTTTAGACTCCAGGATAACTTTCCTGAAATTTTCAAGTGACTTTGGTCCTGCATCCAGCCCCTGCCATCCGTCCGGTATTGCATTTACATCGGTAACCTGGGTCTTGGCATCATTATTAAATGCATCAGCCGCAACAACATCTACCGGGAGGTGTACCTGCACGCCTTTTTCTTTGGCTTTAGCCAAAATATCAAGCGCAAGCTCCTGCTTGTCATCCTCACAAATAGAATCACCAATTTTACCGCCCTGTGCTTTAATGAATGTAAACGTCATCCCTCCGCCTATGATCAGGTGGTCTACCTTGTCAAGAATATTCTCAATAACAGTAATTTTTGATGATACCTTGCTTCCGCCCAATACCGCCGTAACAGGTTTCTCGCTGTTCTTAAGCACTTTGTCAAGGCTTTCAATTTCTTTAGCCAACAGCGCCCCGAAAACTTTATCCTGCGGGAAAAATTTTGCAATGATTGTAGTGGAAGCATGTGCACGGTGTGCAGTACCAAAGGCGTCATTTACATAAACATCACCAAGTTTAGCAAGTTTTTCTGCAAAAGCTTCATCTCCGGCCTCTTCTTCTTTGTAAAATCGAAGGTTTTCCAACATAAGCACCTCGCCCGGCTTCAAATCACGGGCAGCCTGCTCTACTTCAGCACCAATGCTGTCGGCTACAAATTTTACTTTTACCCCCAGCACTTCAGATGTTTTGTCAACAATATGCTTAAGGGAGTACTTGTCTTCTTTGCCTTTCGGCCTGCCCAGGTGCGACATCAATATTACACTTCCGCCATCTTTTAAAATTTTGTCAACAGTAGGTTTGGCGGCCTCAATGCGGTTAGCATCGGTAACACTGAAATTTTCATCCAGCGGCACATTAAAATCTACACGTATAACAGCTTTTTTATCTTTAAAGTTAATGTCAGAAAGTGTTTTCATTGGCTTGGGTCAGGTTGTTTTTGTTGACTTAGTAGAAAGGCAAATATAGTTTTTTCTGTTAATAAAAAGCCAACAAAATGTTCAAAAAGATTTTTGAGCTGGAAATAACTAATTGTTTTTCAGTTGATTAATCAAGTGTTAAATATATATTTTGTAGTAAAACTGCACTTTTTTGTAATGAATATTTTCCCGGGCCTGTTGTTCATCGATTTTATTCCGCAGTTGGTCGGTTACTGCTTTTACAGGAAATCATACCTTATATATTTGTGCATGATTATCAGAATTTTATGAAAATATTAACCAGTATGCATTCCTGATTATGTTCTAAAGATGCTGCATGGTATAACTTTAAATAGCACATTATGATAATAAGAAGCAAGCACTTCATCTTCCCTTTTTTAGCACTAACAGCAGTTGCTTTTATTTATATAACAGATAGACTGACTGTTGAAACTGCACTTATATCGTTAGGGATCATCAGCCTTACCTATATTGTTTTTATTTTATCATCGGCTGTCAGGGCAGTTAAAACGGATGCCGGTGAAAGTATACAAGTGAATCAGGTTGTGTATAAAAGTTCGGCAATTCATACAATTGATGACAAGCCGGTAAAAGGCTCCCTGTGCCTGATGAAAGACAGGCTGATATTTAAGGGCAGGAAGGCAGAGGTGACCATATTATTAAATGATGTTACTGATGTTTCTTTTGCCAAGCTATATAATTCACTTGACCGCAGGATAATAATCGGCACAAAAAATGGTTCCAGAGGGTTCCTTGTAAAAGGAAATTTATTGTGGATTGAAGAAATCGAAAATGCGCTGCTTTAAAAGCATCAAAACTTCCGCATTAATTACTTTTATATATTTGGCGCTATGAAGATTATCCTGTGCATAGCTGCCCTTGCTTTTTTCTGTAGCCTTAAAGCCCAGGAAAAACCGTTAACCGCGCCTGAAGCCGAAGCTTTTTTACAAACTGCAGAGGAGCGGGACATGACAATATATTACGAAGGGGAGGAGCTTTATGACATGTACGCAAAGCGAGAACAGGGGGAGCTGATAATTAACGGTAACGAAATATACAAAGCGTATGGGGTGGAAAATGTAAAGGTACAGAATTGTAATATACTGGCGGTAACCAATCCTGGATTTACATTGGAACAGCACACAGCGCATCAGAAAAGAATCCTGGCAGAATATAAAGCAGGCGCAACTTTTCAAAGCCTGATAGAAAAATATGCGCCTGATGGAGAGTCGGGGGCTATAAACTATGATGTGGTGAACAAGGGTACAGGATTTGATGAAGCCTTCGCCACACATAAACCCGGTGAAATTTTTACGGTGGACTATGAAGGCGGCTTCTATGTAATAGTATTGAATGGCCTGCCGGTGCCCCGGAAAGCGGTGCGGGTATTGCACGCAACGTATAAAAAGTAGGTTAATCTAAGCTACTTAACATCTCACCGCCTTAGTCCCTCAGCCACTAACAAACTTTCTGCTATCTTTGCCGTATGCTTTTTTCAGAGATTTTAGGACAGGACCACATAAAGAGC
>JAEWKB010000171.1 GCA_023386255.1 Bacteroidota bacterium | reverse complement strand
TCTTCATCCTTAGCTTTTACATTTTCTGTATCATGGCCTGATTTTGCAATGGCTTTTTTAACATCTTCAACACTGCATTTATTTTCATCAATTATCAGGTGCAGGTCTTGGTGGTCGGCATGCCATGTGGCAGATTTTACACCGGCAACGGTATAGGCTGCCTTCTCAATTCTCTTTTTGCACATGTCGCAGTTGCCATACACTTCAATATCGTGTTTCGCGTTTTTACTCTTTTTCTCCTGTGCCTGCACACCAAATCCAATAAGTGCAATAAATAATGTAAATATGATTTTTTTCATGATCTTTTGTTTCTTAAAATTTCCTTAAATATAATAACTTTATTTTATCTTGAACCTTAGGCCGGCATAATACATTTGCCCAAATATTGGCGCATATATAATGCTTGTGTCAAAATACGGGCCAAAAGGGTCATCATTACCCAAAATAGCTTTTTCCTGCTTATAGTTACCAAGATTCTCTGCGCCTACATATATTTCAAACACGCTCGAAAAACTTTTGGTTACCTGTGCGTTCATAAGCGAGAACGACGGTGAGTAATTACCTAACTGATATTGTGCCGGGTTGCTGCCCGTGTACGGAAGGCGTTGCCTGCCCATCCAGTTATAGGTAAAATCAAATTTCCATTGCCCGCCACCTTCTTTAACGTGGGTTTCATAGCCAATATTGCCAAAGAAACGATGCTTTGCCTGTAGCGGCCTTTCCTGCATACCGGTACTGTATCGTGTTTCTATATCATAGTACTTATACGCCGTCCTGATGTTGAAGTGGTGCGTAATCTCATAATTTAGCTCTACCTGTAGGCTGTTTGCATACGATTTACCGTCAAGGTTATAAAAGTTAGCCTGCTGCGGACTTGCAAATAAATCAACAACCACCTGGTCCTGAAAATCGGTACGGTAAAAATCAACTATAAATTCTGCATTTTTGTTAAAGAGTGTAAAGCCCTGCATAAAGCTTACGCCATAGTTCCAGGCAATTTCAGGGTCAAGCCCATAAAGCCTGCCGCCGCTGTTAAGCACATTAAGGGAACGGGAACTGCCGAACAACGACTGGTTTTCGGCAAAAATATTAGCAGCCCTTTTACCCCTTCCGGCAGAAGCACGGATTACCGCCTTGTTCCATGGGTTGTAACGCAGGTGCAGCCTTGGCGTAAAAAATGCCCCTAACCTGTTATGAACATCAAAACGGGCACCGGCCACAAGGCTGAAATTATCGGTATTGTCATACGTATATTCAAAGAAAGCACCTGCAGAATTATCTATCCTGCTGTAATCGCGCGGCAGCATGATACCATTTTCGGGTGCGTTTACAAACTCTTCATAGTTGTCATAACTGAAGTTAAGGCCGGTAGAAAACTTGTTCAGAGTATTGTTGATGATAGAACTGAAGATAAGGTTGGAATACACACTCTTCTGGTCAATATCGTACTGGTTAAACCCAAAGTACGATTCCTGCCTGTGCCAGTTGTAAGCGGTTTGCAGGCCTATGCTCTGGAAAGGCATTTCGGGCCACACATAGCCAAGCTTGGCGGAGGCATCAAATTTATCTGTATTGATCTCAGAGCCCCAGTTGTTTGTTGTTAATTTATCTGTATCCGGCTCAAAATCGATCTCCCCCGTCTGCTTCTCGTCCCTCATGTAGCGGAAGTTAAGAAAGCTCACCCAGCCTTTTTCAGTATTAGCATACTGCCATCGGTTCATAACGTTTATCTGTTGCCCCAGCGGGTTATCCAGGAAGCCGTCATTATTCATATCGTTTTTAGCTATACGTGTGTTTGTGTGCACAAACAGCGTAGAGCTCCACTTATCTGAAAATTTCCTGTTAACATGCGCGTTGGCTTCAAAACGGCTGTCGGTAGAGCCGTAAACATTCAGGAAGAAAGGCACATCATTAATTGGTTTTATCAGCTCATAGTTAATTTGGCCTGATATGCTCTCAAAGCCATTAATCACAGGCCCGGCACCTTTGGTTATCTGGATGCTTTCAACCCATGTACCGGGCACAAAAGACAAGCCGTACGCTTGTGAGGCACCGCGAACTGAGGGTATATTCTCTTCGGCAATAAGCAGGTACGGGCTGGTTAAGCCAAGCATTTTTATTTGCCTGCTACCGGTTAAAGCATCTGAGAAGTTAACGTCTATTGAAGGATTGGTTTCAAAACTTTCGGCAATATTACAACATGCAGCTTTCAGCAGTTCCTTGCTGCTCATGGTTGAAACATTGGTTGTTTTAACATAAGAGCGCTGTAGGCTCTTCCTGTTTTTTTCTACAACAACTTCCTGTATCTCGGTAGTTGAAGCAGGTTTCATTATATGTACTACTTCCTGTGCCGAAGCTACTGTAATAGTATCTGTAGCATAACCTATAAAAGAAATAACAAGCTTTGTATATTCTGCAGAGTATGGCATAGTGAAATTACCATTAGCATCTGTCGCGGTAGAAATCTGTGTATTGGCCCATGCAAGGCCTGCACCAGGCAGCGGCTGTTTTTGCTCATCCAGCACTTTGCCGCTAAGGGTTTCCTGCGCCTGTGCAACAAGTGCAGGCAGGAGCATAAGTATTAAAAATATTTTACGCATATAATAAGTTCTTAATGTTAATGTTCAATTTGTTCCTAAACAGGAATTGACATTAGCCATTTATGCGTAAAAAATATACTGGCAGTAGAGTTTAAAAAGTGGCGGCGCATTGGCCTCACAATAAAAGGAAGTTTGCTGCTGTGCGAGTTGCGGAACATTTGCAAAAAACTGAACAGGAGTCCACTCGTTCACGGCACAGTAAGCGCCAAGGTCCAGCTGTAACGATTTTACAATTACTTTGCCATCACTGTTATCCTGCAGCTTTACAAGATCATTATCGCAGCAGCTTTTATGATCATCATTGATGGCCTTGCAGCAGGCTTTTTTATCTGCCTCATGATGTTTGTGGAGGTGATGTTCATTTTCAGGCTCCTGCAGCCTGTAAGCCAGCGAAACCGATGATACCTCACCCATACAATAATGTACATTAAGCGCCAGCCCGATATTGGATACCAATATAAGGACGGATAATAGGGTGCTTATGTACTTTCTAATCATCATATTGCCGCAAAATTAAGCATTTTATATTTGTCTCCGGCTTTAAAATTTACAGATTTTATTGCGCTTTTTTTTGATAATAAAACGCAGGGACAAATAAAATAAGGAATAATGGCTGGATAAGGAACCGCCTTATGTAAAACAGCATGAGCAGGTTGGGCCTGCTTTGCCCCAGTACCAAAAATAGTGCCGCAATAAGTATAACGAAAAATATGAAATACAGGATAGCGGAAAGCTTTACCACTCCCTTATCTTTAAAAAGCACAGCCAGGATAACTAATGACAATAAAGTATAAATTAAAAAGCGCAGCGATAAGCTAAAAAACAACTTCAGGGAGTTAAGCTCAGGTAACATTTTAGCATTTGCCTTAAAAAATGCTATAAGCGGATCATAAAAAAGCGCGTCCTGGAACAGGCGGACCGAAACCAACAATGCCAGCAGTATGATTATACTGCCTGCATCAACCGGGCTAAGCTTTAACTTTTTTAGCATGGCCTGAAAATTTTGTTACCCAAAGTATCCATAAAACAAAAACAACCCCGTAAATAAACAGCGGGAAAAATATATCATGCAGTACATTCTCATACTGCGGATAGTAATAAATGCTAAGGCACAGCAAGGCCACGCGCAGCACATTAAGAATATGCATAAATATAATACCGCAAATTATATAGACTGCTGTCCTTTTAACTGTAGATGAAAATGCTATAATAAATGCTGTAAACAGGATCATGACACTGATGCCGTTGCAGCCTTCCACAATCCTGGCAACACGTTGGTTATTTATAAAGAACCGGAAGGAATTTTCATAAGTCCTGGGCCTGGTGTAGGCATCTTCCCCAAAAAAATCAACAAGTGCCTCTGTCTGATAGGCAACAAGCCCGGTCATACCGTCTGGCTCATTGTTCGCCGCATCAAACTGCGACAGGTACAGCCAATAAAGGCCGGAAAGAAACAGGTAGCTAAACCCGAATTTCAGCAGAAAAATAAAGAAAGGCCTGTTTTTCCGGATGGCGTCCATCAGCTAATTTTTAACAAAAATAAGTAAATCGATACAGCTTTGTGAATTACTTTTGCCTAAATATTTTGAATTATGACATTTGAAGAATTAAGGCCTAAGGTTACCGATATACTTACCCACGAAAATGAACTTAGGGAGGAAAAATTACTGAAGCTTTGCCACCTGTTAAAGGACAACATTGATTATTATGACTGGGTGGGCTTTTATTTCAGGAATGGGGAAAAAGAAGAACTTGTACTGGGCCCATATGCCGGCGAAGCTACAGACCATACAGTTATCCCTTTTGGGAAAGGCATTTGTGGACAGGTTGCCGTTTCCAACAAAAATTTTGTAGTGCCCGATGTTTCGGCACAAGACAACTACATAGCGTGCAGCCTTACCGTAAAATCAGAAATTGTGGTGCCGCTTTTTGTAAATGGCGAAAATATTGGCCAGATCGATATCGACTCGCATGTACTTGACCCTTTCACTGAAATGGATGAACGTTTCCTTGAATTTGTAAATGAGGAAGTGGCGAAGTTGTTTTAATTTTGTTTCAGGTTTAAAGTTTCAGGTTGCCTACTCAGACAGACAACCGCACAGAACATGAAACTTTAAACCTGAAACATTTTTTTTCTTGCCCAACAAGAAAAAAAGTTTACCTTTGCACCCAATCAGGAAAAACCTGGTTTACATAATAATCATTTAAATAATATTAGCATGTACTTAACTAAAGAAGTTAAAGCAGAGATTTTCGCAAAACACGGCGGCACTGCAACCAACACAGGTTCAGCTGAAGGCCAGATTGCGCTTTTCACATTCAGGATCAACCACCTTACAGAGCACCTTAAAAAGAATCGCCATGATTTTAATACAGAGCGCTCCCTTGTAATGCTGGTAGGTAAAAGAAGGAGCCTTCTTGACTACCTGAAGAAAAAAGATATCAACAGGTATCGTGAGATTATCAAAGAATTGAACATCAGAAAATAATCGAGATGAAAAGAGGTGCCCGCGCGCCTCTTTTTGTTTTTACATATCGGCAGAAAAAGTTTGGTTTTTCATTGGGTTCTAAACAACTACACACACAACAACTACAACACAACTAAGAATCCATTGTTTAATCAAAGAATTAGAATTTATGATTCCTAATGTAACTAGAGAAATCATCGATCTGGGAGATGGACGAAGCATCTCGATCGAAACAGGAAAACTGGCAAAACAGGCTGACGGGTCGGTAGTAGTACAAATGGGTAACGCCATGCTGCTGGGCACTGTGGTATCTGCACGCAGTGCTAACC
>JAEWKB010000155.1 GCA_023386255.1 Bacteroidota bacterium | reverse complement strand
TCCCTTTTTTCAAATAAATCCGGATTAGTTTCAAGTACAGCTTCAATATCCTGTATATCTTCGGCATCTTCAAACTGGCTAAGGTTTAAGCTTTCACTGCCCTCTATATTAAGCCTGTAATTCCGGCTTACGTTATTATCATCTTTAAAGGTCATGCTTCCCAGGTTCCTTACCGAAAGCCCTGCGTTAAGGATATTACCGCCATTCACTTTATCTTTCCACTGATAGGTAACACCAAGATCGGTAGCAAAGCCATTAAGGCCTCCTGCAAAGAACTTGGTAAAGTTACTGCTGTCGCTAAAATCGCCTGCCAGTGAGCCCGAATAAGCAAGGTTAACTTCAGCGCGTGCATCAGTAAGCAATACATCACCACCTACGCGTGTAAAAGTACCGCTAAACCTGTCGGCCGACATGTTTGCATACGACCCCGGAAATATAAGCTTAAAGGTAACACCTCCTGTAAAACGGTGCTCTTCGTTATTGAACAGTTCCCTGGCTGCCGAAAGGCCAATCTCGCCCCATGTAGTAGCTGTGGCACGTTGGTTATAACCAGTGTTTATGGTTACAGGCGCTCCAAAAACTGCATCGGTGGCAGCATCGGTAACGGCGTTACCAAGGTTAACGTCAATATCTACAAAATTAGCCTTGATTTTAGCTCCAGATGTAATGGCAAATCCCCATTTGTTCATCTTAAACCCAAACCCAGGGCCAAGTATTTCAAGATCACCGCGCAGGTTGGTAGCATCATCGCCGGAGAAGATAAGGTTATCAAAATCGTCTCCGCTCACAATGTCGCTAAAAGAAATCTTGTTGTTTGCCACATTAGCACTTAAAGCAAAAACATTAATCTCATAATCATTCTTCAGGTTAGCCAGTTCGGCAGGGTTAAGGGAAGCATTTAACAGACCTACCCGCCTGGAAGTATTAATCCCTGAAAAGTGTTCCTGTGCCATTGCGCCAGTGCACAGAAGGGAAAACATAAATAGTAAAGGTTTTTTCATATAAGGTATTTTAAAGTACAAGTGTATAAAAATAAATAATGCCAAAACATACCCACAAAAGGGGATGCATATTTAGCTACTGTGAAGGTAATCAAAATGTTAAATTAATGATAAAAAAAAGTAAAAATCTTTATACCGCTTTCCATACCGGATCATCGGGTACGGGGGCAATAATTTCAAGATTTTGTTTTGATACAGGATGTACAAAAACCAGCTTCCGCGCATGCAGGTGAATTCCGCCATCAGGATTGCTGCGGTCGAACCCATATTTCAAATCACCCTTAATAGGGCACCCAATGGCTGCAAGCTGTGCTCGTATTTGGTGGTGGCGCCCTGTGTGGAGGTCGATTTCCAGCGCGTAATAGTTATTTAGTTGCTTAATTATTTTATAATCAAGGCTGGCTTTTTTGCTGTCGGGCACTTCTTTAGCAAAAGCTTTTGATGTGTTGTTCTTTTCATTCCGTTTCAGGAAATGTATCAGTGTACCTTCATCTTGCGGCGGACGGTTCTTCACTACAGCCCAATACGTTTTATTGGTTTCACGCTCTCTGAAAAGGTCATTCAGTCGTGTAAGCGCTTTAGAGGTACGCGCAAAAACTACTATGCCGGTGGTAGGCCTGTCCAGCCGGTGCACCACGCCCAGGAAAACTTCACCGGGTTTATTATATTTTCCCTTAATATACTCTTTTACCACGTCGCTCAGCGGCTTGTCTCCGGTTTTATCACCCTGTACAATATCGCCCACGCGTTTATTAACCACGATGATGTGATTGTCTTCGTAGAGAACATCTAAGTTATCTTTTGTACTTAATACCTTCAATTAAATTATTTGTAATAGCAAGCTAAGGGAAACAATCTGTCCATCCTGAAAAATCTGTAAATCTAAATTAATATTGCTCTTTCTCGTTAGGGAAGTCCTTAGCCTTTACATCACTTACATATTGTCCTATAGCTTGAGTCATACCGTCATAAAGGTTCATGTACCTGCGCAGGAAGCGGGGGCTAAACTCGTTGTTCATACCAAGCATATCATGTATAACAAGCACCTGGCCGTCAACACCGCCGCCGGCGCCAATTCCTATAACTGGTATGCTGATGCTCTCGGCTACTTTTTGTGCCAGCTGTGCAGGTATCTTTTCCAATACCACAGCAAAACAGCCTATGCGTTCCAGCATTTTAGCATCTTCCAGTAGTTTCTCGGCTTCTGCTTCTTCTTTGGCGCGTACTGTATAGGTACCAAATTTATAGATGGATTGAGGCGTAAGCCCCAAATGTCCCATTACCGGTATGCCTGCATTAAGTATTTTTTTAATAGAATCTTTAATTTCGCTGCCGCCCTCCAGTTTTACCGCATGCCCGCCGCTTTCTTTCATGATCCTGATAGAAGAGCGTAAAGCTTCTTTAGGGTCGCTCTGGTAACTGCCGAAAGGGAGGTCAACCACCACCAGCGCACGGCTGATGGCACGTACTACCGATGATGCATGGTATATCATTTGGTCTAGTGTAATAGGGAGCGTGGTTTCGTGCCCTGCCATTACGTTCGACGCCGAATCACCTACCAAAATTACATCGACCCCCGCGGTGTCAACAATTTTGTCCATAGTATAGTCATAAGCCGTTAGCATCGAGATCTTTTCGCCATTGGCTTTCATCTCGATGAGCGACCTTGTGGTTATCCTTTTATAATCTTTTTTTGCAACAGACATAATCGTACAATTTAGAAGGGTAAAAGTACTAAAATGAAGTAAGAATTATGAGTAAGTTCTGATTTTATTGGGTTGTGGTGTAACAAATGCGTGAGGTGCAGACATATATTTGTCAACCTAAGCAAACAGAATATGAAAAAACTTTTACTTGTAGCCGCTCTTTTGTGTTTTCAGCTGATAAATGCACAGGAGGCAGAGATTAAAAAATCTATACAGGTTTTCTTTGAAGGATTACAGACTGCAGATACTATAAAGATAAAATCTGTGTGCAGTAGTGCCCTGGTGCTGCATTCAGTATCCGATACCGCTAAAGGTATCCGCTTCACCAATGAGTCTATTAAAGAATTTTACAAATCTATAGCCTCGATTCCCAAAGATATGAAGATAGAGGAGAGGCTGCTGAGCTATAACATACAGGCAGACGGGCCAATGGCGCATGTGTGGACGCCCTATGAATTCTACATCAACGGGAAGCTGAGCCACAGTGGGGTAAACTCTTTCCAGATGTTTAAAGACAACGGCGTGTGGAAAATAGTATATATTATTGATACGAGGAGAACCGCCCCCCGCCCCCCAAAGAGGGAGAAGAAGTAACGTGTAGATACACAAACTACTTATTACGCTATTGAGAGTTTCCCCCTTCGGGGGCTAGGGGGCCTAGCAATCCGAATTATTTACCGTAACGGCAAGCCCGCCTTCAGATGTTTCTTTGTACTTGTTGTTCATATCCTGTGCCGTCTGCCACATGGTGTTAACCACTTTATCTAAAGGTACTTTTGCATTTTTAGGGTCCGTCTCAAGGGCAAGCTCTGCGGCGTTAATGGCTTTTATGGCACCCATGGTGTTACGCTCAATGCACGGTACCTGTACCAGCCCGCCTATAGGGTCGCACGTCATGCCCAGGTGGTGTTCCATGGCAATTTCTGCGGCCATAAGGCATTGCTCCGGCGTGCCGCCCATAACCTCGCACAGCGCTGCCGCAGCCATGGCTGATGATACGCCAATCTCGGCCTGGCATCCGCCCATAGCTGCCGATATAGTAGCTCCCTTCTTAAAGATGCTTCCTATTTCGCCTGCTACCATCAGGAACTGTTTAATATGCCTCTCGTCAGCATCATGGTTTTCTATTACCATGTAGTACATTAATACAGCGGGGATAACACCGGCGCTGCCATTGGTAGGCGCGGTAACTACACGGCCCAGTGCAGCGTTAACCTCGTTTACGGCAAGGGCAAAGCAGCTAACCCATTTTAATATCTGGCGGAACTTTACTTCTGTCTTACGGATGGTTTGCAGCCATTCCTGTGGATTGCCGTACTGCGCGTCACCAATAAGGCCTTTGTGCATATCGAATGCCCGGCGGCGCACATTCAGCCCGCCCGGTAGTGTGCCTTCGGTATGGCAGCCTATGTACATACATTCCAGCATGGTGTTCCACACGCGCATCAGCTCGTGGTGTATCTGGTCTTCGGTGCGTATGGATTTTTCGTTCTCATACACAATTTCCGATATCCTTTTATTCTGGGCAATGGTATAGCCCAAAAGCTCATCGGCCTTATCAATAGGGAAGGGGAATACGCTCTTAATCTCCTCTTTTTCTTTTGCTGCAATACGTTCTTCCTTTACCACAAAACCACCGCCAATGGAGTAAAAGGTTGAGCTGAAATCAGCATCGGGTGTAGATGCCGTGAACGTAAATCCGTTAGCGTGGAACGGCAGGAAATTCTTGTTGAAAACAATATCTGTAGCGATAGTAAAAGGTATTACTTTAATACCTCCCAAGAATAGCTGCTTATTCAGGTTGATGTCGTCTATGATATTTGCTATGTCTTCAATAGGAACATACTCCGGGTCGGCGCCGCTAAGGCCCAGCATTACGGCCAGGTCGGTAGCGTGGCCTTTACCCGTAAGCGATAGCGAACCATACAGGTCTACCTGTACACGGATAACTTTTTCGAATATGCCCTCGGCTCGCAGCTCGTTTAGGAAACGTTCGGCACCGCGCCACGGTCCCAAAGTGTGTGAACTTGAAGGCCCAACGCCAATTTTAAGCATATCAAAAACAGAGATACATTCAGTCATAGCAATTACAGAAATGTAAGTTTATTTCCAGCCTGCAAAGTTATGCAAAATGATACTACTATAACGTTTTAGGTGAGCGGATTTTGTGTAATGTCAGCTTACCTACTTATTAAATGTTGTATCATATAGCTGCCGTATACACCACGACCATTGTAACGGGCATGAATTTCCCTTTCCAGCTTATTTTTATAACCTGCCGCCAAAGTATTGTTTACCCCGAATAGATATTCGGCATTAGCTGCCAGTAACATACCTTCGTCACCATAATTCTGCCGCATGGTTTCAGTCATAATTGTTGTTTCATCAGCATTAAATTTACTTGCCTGAAGGCCCTTAAAATGTTGGAACAGCAGGAAAAACTGTAGTTCAGGGTGTAGTTGGGCATAGCCTCCTAAAGCTTCAACATCAGCCTCAAAGTCCTGAGCCTGCAACCCCGTAAGAAATTCAGGTTCAATCCGTGAATAATAACTTAAGAATAAGAAACGGGAGCATGTTTCCAAATCCCTGAAGCCGTAATCAATGCGTGCTTTCAGATATGAATAGCTTAGTCCCAGAGTGGTTCCCCCGGAAACTATATAAGCTTCTTCAAGAATATCAATTTCTTTAATTGATCGAAGTGTCATTTGGCTGCGTTTGTAATCGCTACAAACATACAAAAACGCAGCAAATGATATAATTATTTCAGCAGCACAGCCAGTCGGTCTTTAACCGTGGCATGCTCCTGCAGTGCTTTATCTTCAAAACCCAGCGCCAGCTGCATAAACCAGTCGGGATGATTATCGCGTTTGCCTGTGGCAAGGTTCACGTGGGTAAAGGTAGTGTGCAGTATGGATTTAATATGTGTTTGCTGCTCGTTATACATTATGGCTTCCACCAGCAGGGTATCAGCCTTAGCTTTTATAAGAGCCGATTGTATGCACACTGTCTCATCATATATAGCCGGCTTCAGGTAAACAATTTCGTGGTGGCTTACCATCCAGCCGAGGCCTTTGGCGTATAGCTCCGGCATTTTCAGGTTGTGGAACTGCGCCAGGTGGTCTTCGCGGGCGTTGAGCATGTAATCGATGTAGGCGGAGTTGTTAAGGTGCTTGAACGGATCACAGTCGGTAAAGCGTACTTTGTAAAAGGTTTTGAGTTCCATAGATTATAAAATTTATAACCCAAAGTTGAAACTAACCCAAACCTTATCCTTTGATTAAAATCAAAAAGCTACTTTGGCACGAATACGGCTCAGCGTTTCCTGCGTAATGCCTAGGTAAGACGATATCATGCCCAGGGGCACGCGCTGCATGAGGGTGGGGTGGTTCTGTACAAAATTTTCGTACCGTTCCTGTGCGGTAATAAACTGAAGGTCCTGTATGCGCCGGTGCATTTCTACCAGTTCCTGTGTTATAAGGTAGCGTCCAAGCCTCTCAATATCATGGTACTTATCATACAGTTCCTCAAGTTTTACATAAGGCAGCGACCATATTACAGAATTTTCTAAAAGTTCAATCTGCCTGCCGTCAGCTTTCTTAGTAATGTACCCGTTCATGGAGCAGGCAAATGAATTTTCGGAGCGGAACTCTTCAATTACTTCCTTACCGTCTTTTATGTAAAATCTTTTGGTGAGGCCTTTCTCAATATAATACACGCTGCTGCAAATGCCGCCCACATGCACCAGTACATGGCCCTTGGGCAGCTCTTCCTTACGCATGTTCGAAAGTAAAGTGCTGCGGCTTTCGGGGCTGAGCTTTACAAAAGGTGAGATGGTATCGAAGAAGCTAGTTTTCATCATAAATTATTTTTTGGCTTTTCCGGAGTTTCCATTTACCTCTTTTCCCCACATACTCATTCTGTATGATATGTATAACCTGGCTCCTGTTTTCCTCATATTTCCTTAGCGGAATAGCTGTTAAGCCTTCAAGCTTATAGGTTGCCTCATTAGAAATACCATATACACCTGCATCAAGAGTTGTATTTATAATTTGTTTTGCAGGATCATATTCAGGCCTGTCCCAAATTTCAGTATCATCAGCAGTATTATATAACTTTACAAGTTTTTGTGTCTTTTGGTCATTAAGCCAGATTATGGTCCAAACGTTTCCATTCATATTGCTATATATCCAGCATAACAGGTCTTCATCACCATCCTTATCAAAATCCGTTATTTTAAAATTTGAATGCAAATACCCGTCATCATCGCGATATAAAAAATAGGACTGATAACCCATAGCTTCAGTATGTACAGATTTATGATCGACTATCTTGTATAATATAGCTATAGTATCATTTTGTAGTTTAAACCTGTACGTTAAAGGAATATCACCATGTAATATGAATTCAGATTCCGGTTGTTCTTTTGAAAAATCAACTTCATCAAAGTCTTTTTCAGAAATGTTTTGAGGATGATTTACTTTAAAGGTAAGATAGGTGACACTGTCACGCACTTCGGTTTGTGCAGATGAAAGCAAGGGAAGCAGCAGCAACAGCCACAACAGTTTCATAATTGATATGTTAGTACACCAAATGTATAGAATTGTTTCCAACAAAAAACCTCCCGAAGGAGGCTAATATTAATTTACGATAACTTTTTTGGTAACAGCGCCGTGAGCCGACTCCAGCCTTAGCAGGTAAAAGCCCTGCGACAGGTTTTGAAGCGTGTAGGTATTACTGTTAAAAACCGGTTTTTTAATTTGCTGTACCACCTGCCCGTTTATGCTGATAAGCTCAATGGCGTCAATTTCAGCTTCACTATAAATGTTGATTGTTTGGCCTACAGCAGGATTAGGATATACCGAAATAGTGTTTAAAGCTTCTATATCTTCAACACCCATAACGGCGCCCCAAATCATACCGACATATTCAGGATGGTCTATATAAGGGTTGCGGTTACCCTGAAAAGTGTACACCGCATTGTTGCGCGCAATTTCCTTAGCGCTTACCGGGTCCTGTGCGTGCCATGTAAGCAATACATTAAGGAACCATGTGCTGAAAACTTTGTTACTGGTGCCGTTTAGCATGGCATGGTTCCAGTTGGCTATCTGGTTTTCATATCTTGTAGCAAAGTAAAGCAGGCAGCGGGCCACATCGCCCTTAAACTCGTCTATAGGTTCAAACACAACGCCTGAATAACCTGCTGAATAACCGGAGTTAAGGTTGTTGCCCCTTTTAGAACCGTTGGTCGACGTCCAGGTGGCAGTACCTACTTTGCCAAAGGCGTAGTTGTTGCGCATGCCGTTAACTTTACCATCGGTAGGGAGCACGTGGTGCGCATCAGATACCATAGGCGAAGCTTCATTAAAAACGCTTTGCGGCATTATATGCTCACGGTTGTAGCAATCGCCCTCGTTGGCATAGTTGCCGCACCTGTCGCCTGCCGATGTTGCCGAATAAGTATAAGCATCTGTACCGGCGGGCTTTTCAGAATATATGTCCAGAATAGTACCGTCATTCTCATAAAAATAATCCCTGTCTGATGTTTGATAGCAGGTATAAAGGGCATCATAGCTTTTAGTGGTGTGCCCTTTTATAATATTGTAGAGTTGTGTTTTTAGCGTATAGCCGGTTCCTGTAGCATTGTTATAATAGCCTGCGGGTATTTGTGCTACACCTATTGCAGAAGTAAGAACTGCAGCAATAAGCAAGTGATATTTTTTCATTATAAATTAATTAAGCGGGTAAATGTAACAAAATTTAAGCGTTGTTAACAAAAATTTAACAATAAAAAAAGCCTGTTCATACAGGCTTTAAAATTTTTTAAGGGATAATAACCTTAGTTAACTATAACTTTTTTGGTAACAGAAGCATTTTGCGATGCCAGCTTCAGGATGTAGAAACCCTGTGGCAGATTGCTTAATGTTATGGTGTTATCAGTAAGTACAGGGTTATTAATCTGCTGTACTATCTGCCCGTTAATGTTTATAAGCTGTATCTCATCAAGCTGAATTTCACTGTAAATATTTACCTGATTGTTGTACGCCGGGTTAGGGTATATGTTCACACTGTCAAAAACTACAAAGCCATTTGTATCCAGTGGTGCTCCCCAAATTAGTGCTACATATTCAGGGTGATCAATAAATGGGTTGCGGTTACCCTGGAAGTTGTATATAGAGTTATTAAACGCAATTTCTTTTGCACTTACAGGATCCTGTATATGCCAGGTTAGTAGTATGTTCAGGAACGTCTGACTGAAAACTTTGTTGGTGGTGCCGTCAAACATAGCTTTCATTTCAACCGAGCTGGCAGCAGCAGTATAAAAATCATCCATATCATCCTGGTAGCGTGTACTGAAATAGAATAACGCGCGGGCAATGTCACCTTTAAACTCATCTATAGGTTCAAATACTTTCCCGCTAAAACCCGCTGCATAGCCCGAATTAGCATTGTTACCTATTTTAGAATTGTTAAGCGAATGGCAGGGTATATTAGTAGCGCCTGCATTGCAATAATTTGCAGCAGTGCCACCCACAACGCCAAAAGGCAAATTGTTTCTCCAGCCGTTAACTTTACCGTCAGACGGGACAACGTGGTGCGCATCGCTGTACATTGGCATTGCATTATCGCCAAAATAAGCCTGAGGTACAAGGTGCTCTTTGTTAAAGCAGTCGCCCTCCGCATTGTAGTTACCGCACTGTTCTGTAACAGGGGTAAAAGTATAAGGGTCGGCCCCGGCCGGATTTTCAGAATACATATCCAGTATGGTACCATCATTTTCATAGAAATTATCCCGCAATGATGTATTATACAGGCTCCACAAGCCTGCGCCGTAGCTTTGTGGGTTATGGCCATTGGTTACAATATTCTTCAGTTGCGTTTTTAGGGTATAGCCGGTACCTGTAGCGGTATTGTAATAATTGGCAGGCGCCTGTGCATACCCAATTGCTCCCAGCAACAGGGTGGTTATAAGTAAAATTCTTTTCATTAGCTTATTTTTTACGTTCAAGGAGTGCCATGTAAAATCCGTCAAAGCCGGACTCTGATGCCAACACCCTGTTTTCTTTTACAAAGGTAAATTCTTTTCCTATATCAGTGGTTAAGAAATGCTTAACCTGTTCCTGATTTTCAGAGGGTAACACAGAACATGTGGCATATACCAGCTTACCGCCCGGCTTAACGATCTTTGAGTAGCTCTCTAAAATCTCAGCCTGTGTTTTACGGATGTTATCTATAAATTCAGGCTGTAGTTTCCACTTGCTGTCGGGGTTGCGCTTTAGTACGCCAAGCCCGCTACACGGCGCGTCAATAAGCACACGGTCGGCCTTTTCATGAAGTTTTTTTATAACCTTGGTACTGTCTATAATGCGGTACTCAATGTTGAATGCACCATCACGCTTGGCACGAAGCTTCAGTTGTTTCAGTTTGCTTTCATACAGGTCCATAGCTATCAGCTGGCCCTTGTTCTGCATAAGCGAGGCCATATGGAGCGTTTTACCACCCGCACCGGCACAGGTATCAACCACGCGCATGCCGGGCTCTACCTCAAGAAATCGTGCAACCATCTGCGATGATGCGTCCTGCACCTCAAACAATCCTTCTTTAAAAGCATCAGTCAGGAATACGTTAGCACGCTCCTTCAGTATCAGGGCATCAGGATATTCTTTAGGCGCTTCGGTATCAATGTTCAGGTCCATCAATATTGCCCGTAGTTTTTCGCGTGTAGTTTTTAGCGTATTTACCCGAAGTATCACTTTCGCCTGCTCGTTTTGTGCGGCAATTTCCTGTTCCCATTTCTTTTCGCCCAGCTCTTTCACGCCTATTTCGTCCATCCAGTCGGGTATCGACTCACGAAACTTACGTATCCTGCTCAGCTCGTCAAATTTCCCTTTAATACGGCGCACCGGTGTTTCTTCAAAGTACTTCCAGTCGGGAAGGTTAATGCCCCTTAGCACGGCCCACACGGCAAAAATACGCCACAGGTTATCACGGTCAAAAGGTTCGCGAACTTCTGCAATTTCGGTGTACAGACGCTTCCAGCGTACAATTTCATATATGGTTTCGGCTACAAACTTGCGGTCGGCGCTGCCCCAGCGTTTATCTTTCTTCAGGGCGCGTGCCACCACCTTGTCGGCATACTCGCCATCATTAAAAATAAACCCAAGCGAGTCTATAACCGTAAAAACTAAGTTCCTGTGTAATCTCATTTTAAAAAAATCAAGGCGGCAAAGGTACTGAAATTTCAGGGGATTAAATGTTAAGGAGGAAAATTGGTTGTTAGTGCTTTTTAAAGATATCCAAAAACAGGTATTTCTACGTGGTTTTAATATGCGGATTATTATTTTATTTGCTTTTACTAATTTCTTATCTTACAAACCAATGAAACACAAGTTAAATTTTTGATGTTGCTCACTGTTGTGGGTATTTTTTCATTTAACTCCTGCCAAAAAGATGATGGGCACGAGCACACGCATTATCATGAAGGTGCTGTTGTCAGTAAGCCTTTTAGCCATTTTAGAGAATTACCACAATTAGTAAAAGAAGTTGCCTCACCGAAAGAAATATCAACAAACCGAGGTGAAACCGACAGTTTATACAATTTTACTATTGATAGTACGGTTGTAACCCGTATAGTAAAGGATAATATTACTTATTACAATATGGCAATAGTACGGCCTACTTACAAACCTGATTTTTTTGAAAATCTTATTATAGTTGATGATGGCAGAGAAAGAAAATCGTATATAGCTACTTATTATCCTGATGAGGAATATTATGCAAGACTTCGCGCAAGCCTTCACGCTCCTTTTAAAGGTGATTTTAAAGTGGCACCTTTAAGCACGGGCCGTGGGGGTATGGATTGCAGCTATGTCACTATTTTATACTGTGGTAATAATCAAGGAATTGCAGGGCCAAATTGTTTTACAAATGGAGATCCTGAACATATATACGCAAAAACTTTTATGGTATGCGCTCCTTCCGAAAGAACCATTGATGTCGACCCAGACTGGGTTGCAGACCCTAATGGCGGCGGTGGCGGCGGTGGCACAGGCGGAACATATCTTTTTGATGAGGAAGATCCTAATCCATTTATCGTAAACCCAAGACCACGGGTTATAACACAGCCCATACCGCCACGGCAAATGCTGACACCAGTACAAAAGTTTGTTCAAGGTCTTGACGAACAACAATTATCGTTTTGGAATGACGATGAAAACCAAGAGAGTGTTAATCCAATTAAAGAATATTTAAATGGCCCAAATGCTGATGTAGCGTTAGCTAAGCGCTGGCTTGAACTTTCAAGGCTTTTAAAAAGTAATCCTAATGCCTTACTTGATATTCCTTGCAGTGAAGTACAAAAATGGCTTGCTTTAGCACAGATGCCCATTCCCACAAGTGTTGTAAACAAAATAGAACAGCTTGACGAAGACAGTTTCGGAGATTACAACATACAATATATAACTGGTGCTAAAGGGGCTGTGGTTAATATGGATTATTTTAGCGTAAAAATCACAACATTACCTATAAATCCACAAACGGGCCAACAATTTACCCCTGCAGGATTTACAGAGTATGTGCGCAAAAATTTAAACAGCTTTATAAATACCAATTACTCCCACTTCTCGCCCTCCACAATAACAGGATTTAATGAAGCGCAAATTTGGAACTCTGCTAATCCCTTGGGAGCAATAATACATATCGATATCCCTCTTCCTGCCGGAGATGGCTCTGTCATATGCTCAAAGTATAATTCCAATAGCTGGGTATTTACAACTATAGAGGTTCCATATTGGCCAGAACAAGGCAATGATGGTGTACATCCGGTAAGCGGGAATAGGGAATTTGGGTTATTCCAAAATCAGGATGGTTCCTATACTTTTTATACACGTGGGGTAGATAGAATAACTGCAGGACTTGACTCTAATATAGCAGATTACATAATTGATAACCCTTTTGAAAATCCTGATGCCCTTTGGAATAGCCTGAGAAGTAAATATTTAATTTTATTGAAAATAACTCTGGCTCGGCAGCACCTTTGTCAAATACACCAAACACAATTTTTAGACCAAATTGGGATAAAGTACAAAGATATTTAAGAGGGGAGATATCAATAACACAAATAGGATGTAATTAATGAAAAAAACTAAAAAATATCTCACGGTAGTTACTATATTATTAATAATTATATTTATAACTACTGTATATATTATAGATATAGTTACAGATTTTTATATTAAAGAATATATTACAATAGCTAACGGATTGGCTTTGTATTTTGCAATTTTATTTGTATATATAATTCTTTTGCTTTACGATATTGATGCAAAGAGGCTGCTTTTAAGTAAAATATTATTTTATATATTGCTGGGCACATCAATAGCAATATTTGTGTATTATTACTGCTGCGATCCCTGGGCAGGAACATTTAGCTTGTATTTCTTTTTTGCGGCAACTGTACATTTTTTGATAATGTATATAATTAAAAAATTTCGTTTACGTACTGTACTCTTATCTATGAAATGGGAATCTATGATATTGTTAGCGTATATAGTATTTTTGCTTATCTTCTTTTTTGGTCTCTTAAAAAAATATGTATTTAATTAATTTACAAGCAGCTGATAAGCGGCTTAATGAAAAAATGAAAAAACATAACCTACTTTTCATCGTTTTAACTGGTGTACTGTATGCCTGCCAACCAAGTGTAGATTTCACCGTTTCTAATCAATCGGGTAATGATATTGATTCTGTTATAGTTTCAAATGGTGTTGATAAAATAAAGATCAGTGATTTAAAAAAAGATAATGACGCTGAAGATGTTCTATTATTTTCTGATGACATTAAAACAGATGGAAATTATTTTATTGAAGTCTTTAATAACAATAGCAAGAAGTTTCATTTTGGATATTACAGCAACGGATATCCTCTTGAATCTGAAATAAAAATTACCATTCTTAAGGACACAATCAATGTAGATGTAATAAAAGCTGATTGATTTTAAATAATAAAGCCGCTGAGAAGCGGCTTTATTCTAATAAAATGTAAAGCAAATACCAATAACACTAATAGGATGTAATTGATGAAAAGAGCAAAAAAAATATCATTAGGAGTTTTTATATTCTTTGTGCTGTTGTTTGTAGTAGTTTATAATTATCCTTTAAATAGCACTGATAGAGATATACGGAATTATCTTTATCTTGTTGGTTGGGTTGGATATCTTGGATCCTATTTATTTGCATATTTAACATTGTTATTTTATGACATCGATGCAAAGAGGCTGCTTTTAAGTAAAATATTATTC
The DNA here is from genome assembly GCA_023386255.1 of Bacteroidota bacterium. GTDB lineage: Bacteria > Bacteroidota > Bacteroidia > Flavobacteriales > Flavobacteriaceae > Flavobacterium. Next base: position 2,242 of record JAEWKB010000155.1, on the reverse strand, counting down.
TATTTATTGCTAAGTACATCAATAACAATTTTTGGATATTATTTTTGCTGCGATGCCTGGGCGGGAGCTATAAGTTTATATTTCTTATTTGCTGCAATTATACATTTCATTATTGTATATTTCATTAAGCAGTCGGTGTTAAGTAATTACACACTATCTTTAAGAAAAGAGTTTATAGCATTGCTTATATTTATAGTAGTAATTCTTATTTTCTTTTTTGTACCTATTAAAGGAATTACAGTAAAATAATTTGTAAGAATAAAAAACCGCTTCTCAGCGGCTTTTTTTATTTCTCTTCCTCTTTAACCTTTGCCTTTTTGTACAGCGGTATAAAGTAAGATACCGTGTAGTTGAACCCTGCGCCAAAGTTACCCTCGTAGGTGCGGTTAAAGCCCGGTATGTACAGGTTGTCAAAATTATCAGGCTTGCTGTTGGCCAGCAATATATGCAGCCTTACAGAGAAGCCCAGGAACAGATTATCAAAAACCTCGGCTTTTACTCCGCCTACCACCTCGGCCCAGTGTGCGCTAAGGCCTGTATATTCTCGGTTGGGGTAAAAAGTGGTTTCATTAAAGTAGCCTGCATTATCATAAATGCTGTACGAATTTAATGTCTGGCTAAACATACCCACACCATATCTGAGCCCGGCATATATCATGTTTTCCATGTCCAGCCAGTTCTCATAAGCATTGTAATCAAAGCCTATTTTCAGAAAGCTTCCGTTGGCTGTAAAATTCAGCTGGTCTTCATCAATAGTATACTTTTCGTTACCTATCTCTCCCGCTATGTATATTTTTTTGGTAAGGCGGTAGTCGGCCACAATCTCAAGCCCTTTATAATCATCAGCATAAAAGTTCTTTGCAATACGGTTCAGGTCAACACCAACCCTAATACCGTATTTTTCGGTTTTAGGAGCAGGCGCTATGGTATCGGCCGGCTGCTGCTGCGCCATCCCGTAAAAGGAAACCAACACTAAGGCGAGGCTAAAAATAAATGTTGATGTGTGCTTCATTTTCGTCTTCAATGTTAGTTCTTTCTATAGTAATGCCGTCAGCGGCTATCCATGGGCCATCGGTACCGGCTTCATATATCGCTGCCACATCAGGATCAGTACTTGTAAGGTTAAAATGGGTTTTATAGCCGCACGCACGCGACACATAAATTTCGTTGCGGGTATAGTTAAAGGTTATCCTGTCTTCATTGGTAGTCCCGTCGGTTGCCGTAGCCCTATGGATAAAACGGTACACTGTCTGGTCCGCATCCGTGCGCAGGGGTATCTGTATTGTGCTGGCACTGGTAACGTCGGTAGTGCCAAAGGGCACGCCGGTTTCCATACCTTCGGCAATCACCCTCAGGTTAGTTACGTTTTTAGGCTGGCTGCGGTTGGTGTCCTCAAAAAAATGTATTACCAGGCTTGGGGTAGTGGGGGTTCCCTCAGCGCAAATATCATCCTTCTCGCAGCTGATGAAGTAGCTTGCGGTAAGGAGCATCACGAACAAAATAATTCCTTTTTTCATAGCGGGCGGTGCCGTGTTAGTTTATCGTTTTTCCAAAAGTACAACATTTTCCACATGGTGCGTTTGCGGGAACATATCTACCGGGCGCACACGGGTAACTTTGTATTTCTCGTCCATCAGCGCCAGGTCGCGCGCCTGCGTAGCCGAATTGCAGCTTACGTACACTATCTTCTGTGCCCCAATCTTCAGAAGCTGTTCCACCACATCTTTATGCATACCGTCGCGCGGCGGATCGGTAATAATAACATCCGGCCTTCCGTGGGTGGCAATAAATTCATCGTTAAACACCACTTTCATGTCGCCTACAAAAAACTCGCAGTTAGTTATGTTGTTGCGCTTAGCGTTCTCTTTAGCATCAGCAATGGCTTCAGGAACGGCTTCCACACCGATAACCTTGCCTGCTTTGCGCGACACAAATTGTGCGATGGTGCCCGTGCCGGTGTAAAGGTCGTACACCAGCTCGTTACCTGTTAATCCTGCAAAATCGCGGGTTATTTTATACAGCTCATACGCCTGGTCGGAATTGGTTTGGTAGAATGACTTGGCATTGATGCTGAACTGCAGCCCTTCCATTTCTTCAAGGATATAGTCGCGGCCTTTGTAAAGCACAACGTCTTGGTCATAAATAGTATCGTTGGCTTTTTGGTTCACCACATATTGCAGTGATGTAATACCGGGAAAGGTGTCAGCTACAAAATCAAGCACCATTTCGCGTTGTTCCTTGT
>JAEWKB010000097.1 GCA_023386255.1 Bacteroidota bacterium | reverse complement strand
ACTGAAAACAGTGCGGTATTGTTTCCTGCAGTACTACAGTTTTACAGCGTACCCGAATATCATGATGCGGTAATAAAATTTACTGCGGCCCTGCTAAATGATAAAGCCATTAAAGCCAAAAAGATCTCAGCTTACAAAAAAATGGTGCTTACCAATGCCAGGCTGGAGCTTAAGCGCGAAAAAAGCCGTACGGGCAGCAGGCGCAATGTATATTCCAACAGATATAGCCAGTCTCAGGGCAACCTTCAAAATTACCTGGGCCTCCTCTATCCGTTCCGTAATGATAAAGACGTGAAACCGGTTTTTGATGCGGTAAAAGCATTGGATGATAATGAAGCGAAAGGCCATTTGGCAAAACTCGCCATATTACATAATGATGCTGAGGAGCAGCAGCTGAAAGCACTGCTGGACAATGAGCAGACGCTTTTCAAGACACAAGCTCTTATACGTAATACTAATTACGCAACATTACTTAAAAACATCAGCGACGAGAGCATTGCAAAGTCGGCACTTATGTCCCTCAGCAATAAAAACAGCGATGATGTTACCATAACTTTAATTGAAAGAAAAGTTCTTGAAGTACACAATAAAAATGTAACATTCTTTTTTTATCGCATTAAACCTAAAGAGGATAAAGAATATTACAACAGGCCCGATGTTCTTGCTGCAGTTGCTTTTGTAAACAACCCTGACGGAAGGATAAATACCAGAGCATACAAATATATAAGGCCTGAAGCTATAAAAGATGAAACCGAACTACAAGCCTACATGCGCGATATGACAGATGCCGAAGTTAATGCTGATAAAGATCGCGCCACTTTTGGCAAGCTGGAGGAATTTGACGAAAGCACATTTGAAGAATACCTTGAAGATTAACCATGAAACAATTAGTACGATGTGCCTGGTGTAAAGGCGACCCGCTTTACGAACGCTACCATGATGAAGAATGGGGCAAACCTGTTTATGACGATGAAACGCTGTTTGAGTTCCTGCTGTTGGAAACATTCCAGGCGGGCCTTAGCTGGATAACTATATTGCGCAAGCGCGAAAGCTTTGCGGAAGCTTTTGACAATTTTGACTATAAAGCCATAGCCAAATATGGCGAAGAAAAGATAGAAGAACTGCTCCAAAATCCGGGGATAATACGCAACAGGCTGAAGGTACTGGCTGCTGTTAGCAATGCGCAGGCCTTTATGAAGGTACAGGAAGAATTTGACTCTTTTTCCAAATACTTTTGGGGCTTTTCTGATGGTAAACCTGTTCACAATAAGTTCACATCGCTGAACCAGGTGCCTGCCACCACTCCACTTTCCGACGCCATAAGCAAAGACATGAAAAAGCGCGGCTTTAAGTTTGTAGGCTCCACAGTCATTTATGCACACATGCAGGCAACAGGCATGGTGAATGACCATATAATGGAATGTGATTTCAGATGAAAGATCTTAGATTTCAGATTGAGCTACACTCGACACTAAAAAACAAGCCCTCGCTAATGCAAGGGCTATTTATTTAGGATTCTGAAATCTGAAATCTAAAATTAGTATCTGTAATACTCAGGCTTAAACGGCCCCTGTACTTCAACACCAATGTAAGCAGCCTGCTCATCATTAAGCGTTTCAAGCTCCACGCCAAGTTTGGCAAGGTGAAGTGATGCTACTTTTTCATCAAGGTGTTTAGGCAGCATGTACACTTTGTTCTCATAAGCATCGCTGTTTGTCCAAAGCTCAATTTGTGCAAGCGTCTGGTTAGTGAACGAGTTGCTCATTACAAAGCTTGGGTGCCCTGTAGCACAGCCAAGGTTTACAAGGCGTCCTTCGGCAAGGATTATAACATCTTTACCGTTAATGGTATATTTATCAACCTGAGGCTTAATTTCAACCTTGGTTGCACCATGGTTTTTGTTTAGCCACGCCATGTCAATCTCATTATCAAAGTGGCCAATATTACAAACTACAGTTTTATCTTTCATGGCTTCAAAATGACGGCCCACAACAATATCCTTGTTACCTGTAGTGGTAATGATAATATCGGCATTGCCAATCACAGTATCAAGCCTTTTAACTTCGTAACCGTCCATGGCAGCCTGTAGCGCGCATATTGGGTCAATTTCGGTAACGGAAACAATAGAACCAGCACCACGGAATGATGCCGCAGTACCTTTACCCACGTCGCCATAACCGCATACCACTACCCTTTTACCGGCAAGCATGAGGTCGGTAGCACGGCGTATAGCATCTACAGCACTTTCCTTACAGCCGTATTTGTTATCAAATTTAGATTTGGTAACCGAGTCATTCACGTTTATAGCCGGCATAACAAGTGTACCGTTCTTCATCCTTTCATAAAGGCGGTGAACACCTGTAGTAGTCTCTTCAGACAATCCTTTAATGCCTGCGGCAAGCTCAGGGAAACGGTCAAATACCATATTGGTAAGGTCGCCACCGTCATCAAGTATCATGTTAAGCGGCTGGCGGTCTTCACCAAACCAAAGTGTTTGTTCAATACACCAGTCAAATTCCTCTTCATTCATGCCTTTCCATGCATAAACCTGAATACCTGCGGCAGCAATAGCAGCAGCAGCGTGGTCCTGCGTAGAGAATATGTTGCAAGAACTCCAGGTAACATCAGCACCAAGGGCTACAAGCGTTTCAATTAAAACAGCAGTTTGTATGGTCATGTGAAGGCATCCTGCAATGCGGGCACCTTTTAATGGCTGAATGTCTTTATATTCTTCACGAAGCGCCATAAGCCCCGGCATTTCAGCTTCAGCAAGCTCAATCTCTTTCCTACCCCATTCCGCAAGCGAAATGTCTTTTACTTTGTAAGCCACATAAGGCATTGTCTTAGTACTCATTGAATATTGTATATTTGTATTAGCAAAATTTGCGCAAAGGTAATAAATAGGTTTATAACTACCTATTTTCAGGATTAAATTAAAACTAATGCCACGGGTTGTAACGCACTGAAAAACAGCAGCGTGAACGGAGCCTTCAAAAACGCACATGCCACTATATAAATCTGTAAAAATTAGTGACCATACCCAACTGTTGGTCTGGAAGATAACCGAGAGCCTTGAGGAGCTTTCGGCCCGTGTACAGCTTAAGGATGTGTGTACCGCACGCGTTGACAAAATGAAATCAGAGCAGCACCGCAGAGGCTTTTTGAGCGTGAGGATGCTGCTGCAGGAAATTGGCTATAGCGACTTTGACCTCTACTATGCCGAAGACGGTAAGCCCCACCTGAAAGACGGTAAAAATATTTCCATAACCCACTCCTATGGTTTTTCAGCCATTATCATCAGCAGCCGCAATGTTGGCATAGACATGGAGCTGCGCCGTGAAAAGGTGGTAAAGATTGCCGACAAATTCATTGAAAAGGAATTTGCTTACCTGGACCCGCTGCATCTTACGGACTATACGCGGATGCTGATTGTGATATGGGGTGTAAAAGAAGCCGTATTTAAAATGATATCCCGCGAAGGCATCAGCTTTAAAGAGCATATAAATGTTTTGCCTTTTGCAGTTGAAGCCGGAAAAGGACAGGCACATGTTACCTTTGAAGAAATAGATGCACACTATGACTTCAGCTTTGAAGAAATAGAAGATTTTACCTTAGTATACACCTTTGAGGCTGATTGACCATGACAGAATTTATCGACTTCCTTTTCAGCCAGTATCAAAATTATACTCCTGCCATACTTACACTTGAAATTATCGCTATTTTCTTCGGCCTGCTAAGTGTTATTTTCTCGGCACGGAACAGCATACTTGTTTACCCTACAGGCTTAGTAAGCACTGCCATATATGTATACCTGCTATATACTGCAGACCTGTATGGCGACCTTATTATAAACGCCTATTACTTTTACATGAGTATTTACGGCTGGTACCTGTGGGGCAGCAAAAACACGCTGCAGCACACAAAAATAACTAAAGTTACTGCTAAAGATAATCTAAAAAGTGGGGTAATTTTCGGGTTATCTGTTATATTTGTTTCAGGGGTATATATCTTTTTTGATATGTTTACCTACTGGTGGGCCTATGTAGACACCTTTATCACCGGGCTTTTCTTTATCGGCATGTGGCTGCTGGCCAAACGCAAAATTGAGAACTGGATATACCTGATAATTGGAGACATTATTGCAATCCCGCTGTTTTTTTATAAAGGCCTTATATTTACCGGCTTTTATTATATAGTATTAACATCAATTGCCTTTTACGGCTATAGTGTATGGAAGAGAATATTACGCAGCGAAGGACAAGCACCCTGAATATAACATTTGTTGCCAAACATGAAGATAAAGCCCTGGCACAGGAACTGGCACAATTTATAGCACCTGACGGAAAAGAAGCACGTGATTTTGCTTTTTCTGTTACTGATTTTGCTTCTGCATCTTCCGTAAATACAGACAGCCATCTTGTTATAATCATTGCTGAAGATGAAAACGATCCAGCCGCTGAGGGACTGTTGAAGATACTCGGCAAAAAAGACATTAACTATATAACAGCCGCATCATCAAAACAAAACCTTACTGATACCGGTAAAAGTATAATCCTGTCGCTGGAGAAAGCACTTGATTCAGGATTTACCGTTGAAGATTTTGTGCAGATATATAACATGGGCATCCCCATGGAAACTATAAGGCGGCACCTTACCATTTTCAGGAACGGCATATCTAAAGTTAAACTGGAAAAACCTGCAGTACTTAATGACGGCATTTATCCTTTACAACGGATTGCTGCCGAAGAATTTGCAAAATTATTTGAAAGCAGGAAGAACAACTTTAAGTTTAAAAAGTTTGTACCAGCATCGGGTGCAGCCAGCCGTATGTTTAAGTTCCTTTGCGAATTTATAGCTGAATTTAATCCTGACAATGAAAGTATTAATGCCTACATCAACCGTAAAAATGCCAGTGCATTGAGCGTGTTTCTGGTAGGGCTTGATAAATTCCCTTTCTTTAAGGATATCCTTCAGGTTACGAAGGAAAACCCGGAGTATGCAGAATGGAACAAGAACCAGCGCTACCACAATTTCATCAGGACCCTGCTGGCTAAAGATAAGTTTGACTATGCCAATAAACCCAAAGGCATATTACCGTTTCATCAGTACGAAGATTTTATTGCTACCCCGGTGTATGAACATTTAAAAGAAGCAGTGGCTTATGCGAGCTCAAATGGCGAGGCCGATGTACATTTTACAATATCTGAGGAACATCTGGATGGATTTCTTGATGCCATAAAAGAAGTAAAGCCATCAATTGAAGAAGAATCAGGAATAAAAATAAACTTTAGCTTCTCGTACCAGCATAAAGAGACCGACACTATAGCGGTTGACCTTAATAATTTACCTTTCAGGGACGGCAGCGGCAGGCTGGTGTTTCGTCCGGGAGGTCATGGCGCATTAATAGAAAACCTGAACAGGCTTGATGATGACATTGTTTTCATTAAAAATATTGACAATGTTAGCCACAACAACATTAAAACCATTGCCTTGTATAAAAAAGCACTGGCAGGCATGCTGATGGAATTGCAGGAACAAATTTTTAATTACCTGAAAAAGATTGACAGCGGCAGTGTTACCGATGCAGATCTACGTGAAATAATTGTATTTGCGAAAGAAAAACTTTCTGTTGATATACCGCAGGACGTTGCCAAATATACACCCGAACATAAAATAGAATATGTGCGCGACATGCTGGACAGGCCTATCCGGATTTGCGGTATGGTTAAGAACGAGGGCGAGCCGGGCGGCGGGCCATTCTGGATAAAAGGCGACAAAGGCAGGCTTACATTGCAAATTATAGAAAGCTCTCAAATAGACCTTGACAATAAAGAACAACAGAAAATATTGGCAGCTTCAACCCACTTTAATCCCGTTGATGTAGTTTGCGGATTAAAGAATTATAAGGGTGAATCTTTTGATCTGGCCAAATTTGTTGATCCTTCCACCGGCTTCATAGTTTATAAAAATAAGAACGGAAAAGATGTAAAATCTTATGAGCTTCCGGGACTTTGGAACGGTGCCATGGCAGGATGGATAACTGTTTTTGTTGAAGAGCCGCTAGAGACTTTTAATCCTGTAAAAACGGTTAACGACCTGCTGAAACCGGCGCATCAGCCACAATAGGATTTCAGATTGATGATTTCAGATTTCAGATTACTTTGGACACAGAAAAGATATTATCAGAGCTAAGTTATAAGGCTGTACGCAGCAGTGGCGCGGGCGGGCAAAACGTAAATAAAGTTTCGTCTAAAGTGGTACTGAGCTTTGACCTTGCCGGCTCTCAGGCACTTACTGATGAAGAAAAAGCACTGGCCGAAACCAATCTGGCCTCTAAACTTACTACAGATAAAGTACTTATACTGCAATGCGATGAAGACCGTAGCCAGCTGCGCAACAAAGACATTGTTACCAAACGTTTTTTACAAGTAATGGAAAACGCACTTAAAGTACAAAAAGCCCGAAAAGCCACCAAAGTACCCAAAGCCGTTATTAAAAAAAGAATTGAAAATAAAAGGCGGCAGTCAGAGATAAAGCAATCAAGGCGCAAACCGGATTATTAGTTCAGATTTTGGATTTCAGAATTCAGATTATTTTAGCCTGTTTAATAAATCTGAAATCTACATTCTGAAATCTGAAATTAAGTTTTAACTTTGCGCCGTCTCAAAGGGGTGCTCTAAATAACGAGCTGAGATCATACCCAAAGAACCTGGGCGGGTAATGCTGCCAAGGGAATTAAAAGATAGCCACAGGAGTGCACGCCGTGGCCGCCTTTTGACATTATCAATTATTAATAACAGAATAATTGCCCCTTTTATTCGTAAACATTTTTACGGATGAAAATTTTTTTACAAGGTACTAAGGTACTTAGGTACTTAGGCATTGAGGCAGGTTGTAAGTTAATCTTACCTGCCGTCGCACTACTATCGGTTACGGCTTCTGCTCAGGAAGTATCGCAAGATTCAACAAACACTTACAAGATTGATGAGGTACTGGTACAATCCGTACGTGCCACGGCCCAAACACCCGTTACCTTCAGCAACGTCACCAAACAGGAACTCGCACCGCGTAACCTGGGCCAGGACATTCCTGTCCTGCTAAATTACTTACCATCGGTTGTGACAACTACCGATGCCGGAAACGGCATAGGCTACACCTACATGCGCGTACGCGGATCGGACGCATCGCGTATTAATGTTACACTAAACGGAATTCCGTACAACGATGCCGAATCACAAGGAACGTTTTGGGTTAACATGGGTGATTTTGCCTCATCGGCACAAAGCATACAGCTGCAGCGCGGTGTAGGTACATCTACCAACGGGGCAGGTGCTTTTGGTGCCAGCCTTAATATCCTTACCGACTCCTACAGCAATGAGGCAAACGGGGAGATATCCAACTCGTTTGGCAGTTTTTACTCCCGCAAACATACTGTAAAGTTCAGCACAGGCCTTATGAGCAACAGGTTCGAGCTCGCAGGCCGTGTTTCCAATATTGCGTCAAAAGGATATATAGACCGTGCATCGTCCAATCTTAAATCTTACTTCCTGCAGGGAACTTATGTGGGTAACACAACTTTGGTAAAAGCTTTGGTTTTTGGCGGAACGGAAAAAACCTACCAGGCATGGAACGGGCTTGAAGATCCTGAAATGCTGGAAAACAACCGTACCTTCAACACATCGGGCATGTATACTGATGAGGCAGGCAATATCAGGTTCTATGATAACGAAACCGACAATTACCAGCAAGACCACTACCAGCTTCATGTAAGCCAGAAACTCTCCGACAGATGGAATATCAATGGAGCACTGCACTACACC
>JAEWKB010000059.1 GCA_023386255.1 Bacteroidota bacterium | reverse complement strand
CCCTTATATATCTTCGCCTTCAGGCGGGCCGTTGGTTCAGCATGCTGTAGTGGCTATGTTTGAAGCCTATCACCAAAAGAAAATATCGGTTGAGAAAATCGTGGAAAAGATGGCACACAACCCTGCTAAGATATTTAAAATTGAAAAGCGCGGTTTTATCCGTGAAGGGTATTATGCCGATCTTGCCATTGTTAACCCAGGCCTGCCGTGGAATGTGAAAAAAGAGAATATTTTGTACAAGTGCGGATGGTCTCCGTTTGAGGGGGTTAACTTCAAGTCAAGGATTACTCATACCTTTGTAAACGGTGAACTTGTTTATAACAACTTTAAAGTGAAAGACCTGCGTGCGGGAGAGCGTTTACTTTTTGACAGGTAAGAGTATGAAAAAATTAGCCTTTATATTCACACTAATTATATTAGCTTCCTGCAGGCAGGGCGATGTAGTAGAAAAGCCTGATAACCTGCTGGAAGAGGATAAAATGGTGAATATCTTATATGATATGTCTGTACTGCAGGCTATGCGTTCGCAAAGCAACAGCACACTTGACAGTAACGGGATTGATCCTAAAATCTATATTTTCAGAAAGTATAAAGTAGATAGTACCACTTTTGTACAAAACCACAGGTACTATGCATCAAAGCTGGACCAATATGAGAAAATACAAAATAAGGTAAAAGAAAGGCTGGAAGCAGAAAAGAGCAAAAGCACTCCTGCTAAGCAGATTACTCCCGGAAAGAAGTAAATTCTACTGCCAGTTGCTTTAGGTAAGCATGCATGTCAGTAAACTTATATCCAAGCATTGTATATACTTTAGAGCTGTCAAAGCTTTCGGTTTTATGAGATGACTGTGCCATAGCTTTTGTAAAGCTTCGTTTCTTTATCTTTAGTTTACTCAGCAGCCAGTCAATTCTCCAGGCTATTGATGTCATTAAAGGGGTGGCTAAAAAAGCAGGCCGCTTTTTGTGCAGACCATCTGCAAGGGTGTTAAAAAGGTTTTCATACGTAATGTTTTCAGCTATAAGGGCAAACCTTTCGCCGCTAATATTACTCATCATCAGCTGTACCATCACATTTACCACATCATCTACAGCTACAATTCCGCAGGTGCCTTTAGAGTAAAAGTACATTCCTTTCTTAACAGAAGTAAAAATCTGCCCGCTGCCCTGCTCCCAAAAGCCATATCCAAATATAAGGGCAGGATTAACAATTACCACATTAAGCCCTTCCTGCCAGGCACGCCATACTTCCATCTCGGCACCATGCTTGCTTAAGGCATAGTCATGATGGCTTATTTCAGGGTTCCACTCTGTATCCTCGGTTATTGGTTCACCTTCACGCGGGTCACCCAAAGCTGCTACCGAGCTTACGTGGCAAAATTTCTTTACATCAAAAGCCAGTGCACAGTTAACCATATTCGCAGTACCCTCAATATTTATTTTACGAAGTTTGTCTTCTTCGGCAGGGTCAAACGAAATATGTGCGGCACAGTGATAAACATAATCAACTCCTGCAAAAGCATCTTCAAGCGACGGAACATCAGTAATATCAGCCTGCAACCATTCAATCGCATCAAAGGCATCGGTCTTGCTAAAATGCAAGAAGAGGTTCCGTGTCTTATTTATGTTGTTTGCGTTGCGGTAAAGGGCACGTACCCGTTGGCCTTCAGCTGCCAGTTTAAGCAAAAGATGTGCCCCTACAAGGCCTGTACCTCCGGTAACTAGTATCATAGTAACAAATTTAAAGATATATGCAGGATATATTTTACATTTTAAGATGAAAATGTTTTACAGATGCAGGTGCGGTTTGTATTTTTGCAGCCATTAGCTTAATAATCATGAAAAACTTTGTAGAAGAACTGAAATGGCGCGGCATGGTGCACGACATGATGCCCGGTACCGAAGAGCAACTGACTAAGGAAATGACAACAGCCTATATTGGCTTTGACCCTACTTCCGACTCATTGCATATTGGCAGCCTGGTGCCTATAATTATTTTGGTTCACCTGCAAAAATGCGGACACAAGCCTATTGCGCTTGTTGGTGGTGCTACAGGTATGATTGGCGACCCGTCGGGTAAGTCAGATGAGCGTAACCTGCTTAATGAAGAAGCACTTGAAAAAAATGTTGCAGGTATTAAGCGTGTTCTTTATCGTTTTCTTGACTTTGATTCTACAGCCGCTAATGCGCCGGTACTGGTTAACAACTACGACTGGATGAAGGAGTTTTCATTCATCAGCTTTGCACGCGACGTGGGCAAGCGTATTACGGTGAACTACATGATGGCAAAAGATTCGGTAAAGAAGCGTTTGACAGGCGAGGCCGGGTCCGGTATGTCGTTTACCGAATTTACTTACCAGCTCATACAAGGCTATGACTTTTACCATCTATACAAAAATTACAACTGCGTACTTCAGCTGGGCGGTAGCGACCAGTGGGGTAATATAACTACAGGTACTGAGCTTATACGCCGTATGAGCGAGGGTGAGGGTGATAAGGCTTACGCTATGACCTGTCCGTTGATTACTAAGGCTGACGGTTCTAAATTCGGAAAATCTGAAGGAGGTAATATATGGCTTGATGCGGATAAAACATCGGTTTACAAGTTTTACCAGTTTTGGCTGAACACTACGGATGCTGATGCCGAAAAGTACATTAAGATATTTACATTCCTTCCAAAAGAAGAAGTAGAGGCTTTAATTGAAGAACACCAGCAGGCTCCTCATTTAAGGGTGCTGCAAAAAAGACTGGCGCAGGAGGTAACAACTTTTGTACATTCAGCTGAAGATTATGAGCTGGCAGTAAAGAAATCTGAATTTGCATTTTCAAATTTTAGTAAGGCAGACCTTCAGCAGGTAGATGAAGAATTCTTTACAGATATTTTTGGTGAATTCTTTAATGGAGAAATAAACCGTAATGAATTGGAAGAAGGTGTTGATATAGTACTTGCCCTGGCTGATATGACTAGTATATTCCCCTCTCGTGGTGAGGCAAGAAAAGCTATTGCAGGAAATGCGGTAGCAATAAATAAAGAGAAAGTAACAATAGATTATAAGTTATCCGCTGAGGATATTATTTTGAATAAGTATATCCTGGTTCAGTTCGGAAAGAAGAAATATTTTGTAATCACAGTAAAATAACAAGAGAGGCGAAAGCCTCTTTTTTTGACTTCGACAAGCTCAGTCTGACTTAATGAAAATCAGCAAAAGTCCAATAGTCAAATTAAAGTACCATCAGGTTACATCCGCGTATATCCGAATTATCAAAACGCCCCAGCACTTCAAACGACTGGTTAGGGTATTTTTTACCTAAATCCTGGGTAGCGATAAATGCGCAGGAGTTGTAGTTGGCCAGGTCAATTACATTAATGCCTCCTGTTTTGCCATAGTCAACATAGGTTAAGGCATCTTCTGTGTCGCGAATAAGTACATCCATCCAAGGTGGGCACTCGAAAATACCATCGCCAAGTGAATACGCCTGAGACAATAGCTCCGTCATTCCATATTCGGAGTGTATTTCACTTACACCAAAACCTTTGCAAAGTACTTCATGCAGCTCTTCACGAATCATTTCGCGGCGGCGGCCTTTCATGCCACCGGTTTCCATGATTATGGTATTCTTAAGGCTGAAAGGTTGTTTTTCCACAAGGTCCAGAAGAGCGTAGGTAACGCCAATCAATAGCACATTCTGGCCTGCGGCATCAAGTGCCGTAAGTTTAGCTATAAGCTCGTCATAATTGTGAAGGTAAAAGCCGCTGTCAGGATTGTTGGAGCGTTGTATAAGATCTTCTACCATATAGATTAATGAAGACCCTTCGCGCTCCAGGTAAGAGGGCAGGAGGGCCAATACGGCATAATCTTCAATATTGCCGTAAAATTGTGAAAAAGCCAGCCTGAAGCTTTGCTCATACCAATTTAAGTCTGTCACTAAATGTCGGCTGGTAGTCATTCCTGTAGTGCCGCTGCTGGTAAAGGTTACCTGTACGGCATCAGGCGAACTTACTACCTCATGCGTTTTAAAGAATTGTATTGGCAGGAACGGAATTTCCCCTATAGATTTTACTGCCTGTTTATCTACGCTCAAAAAGTTACAGAAGTTACGGTACACCGTATTATTATCATACTGATTGCGAAACACCTTTAGTGCAAGCTTGTCAAATTCTTTTTTAGAGGAGATTGTAAATATATCCTGAGCAGTAACCAAAGCAATTATTTTAGGCAAAAGTACAAAATAAAAAGCACCGCTTGCGGCGGTGCTTAATGTGATTATTTTTTAATGATCTTGACATTTTCGACGGTATTACTACCGGTAACAACTTTTATCAAATACATTCCGTCCTGTAGATGTGATATGTCGATTTCTGCATTGGTAACACTATCAAAACGCTTATTATGTACCTGGTTGCCCAGCATATCATAAATATATATTTCAATTATCAGCATACCTGTCAGCTGTAGTTTACCAGATGTAGGGTTAGGACTGGCTATTATTCCATAATGTTCAGGATGTAATGGGGCTTCAGCAGTAGTTTTTTCTGCAGAAAAGCCACTTTGTGTAGTTTGGCTGCAATCGTCTATAAAAGCAAGATAAGTGCTTCCTGTAGTTATGCTGCTGTTTGGCTGAAGCAAAATATAATTTCCGGCCTGCATTGTAATATTCATACCCGCAGGAACACTATAGCTATTGTTGGTTATTATATAATCTGCGTAAACATAATCTACATCATATAATTCCGGTGTGCTGCGTGTAATGTTGCCGGGACACGTTTTTTTGTGCCAGTGTACCCATTGCGGTGTCGAGTTTCCTATTCCGTTCCCTGCAAAAACAGTATTGCTGCTATAGCCGGGATTTGAAGCATTATTCGGGTCGTTAATAACAGAAAGGTAGCTGTTGAGATTCGTACTGGGATCAGACACATATATTTTCCCGTTAATGGCTAACTGCAAACCTAACGGATAATATAAGGAAGCAACAGGAGTAACTGTACGCTTTACTTCATTTTCTCGTGGAGCGAGGCGTTGTGAAACAAGCTTTGGAACTTTAACTCCGGATGATTTTGACGCGTCAACACTATAAATATTTGCGTATATGTCTGCCGTAGATCTTGCTGTAGTGCTGTTAAGTGATGATTGTGTGGTAAAATATGCTAATTGGCTGTTTGGCGAGAATTCCATACCGTAAAAAGAATAGTGGCCGGCAATGGTTACTAAATTGGGATCAAATGTTACTACTCCCGTAGTATTATTAAAGTCTCCCAAAGCCAGGGCTCCCCAATTGGTTCCGGTTATTACAATGCTATCCAGGTAATAGCTTACGCCTATTCTTTGCATATCCGGACTAATCTTCATTTGGCCTACTGAAGTCATGCTATCAACATTTTGATCTAGCAAAGCCGGTGATGCTACCGGAGTAGGGCTGATACCTGATGATGTAACGAGATAAGAATATATTTGATCTGCTATTTGTGTAATAACCCAATAATCTACCCCGTTACTGTGTCTTGTTGATGTAAGCTTTTCAGAAAAATTGTAGAAATCTATATCAATAGGTACAGGCACAGCGCTATGATTATATAAAACCGTATTTTTATTTGATGCAAGTACCTGGCCAAAGCCGGAACTCATATCAATTTCTGAGTAATATAACCCCTTCAGATCCCCTGTGATCCCATCAATAGTTACAAGATAATAGTTATTTGGATAACCGGGACGCGGTACTATTACCGCTCCC
>JAEWKB010000003.1 GCA_023386255.1 Bacteroidota bacterium | reverse complement strand
GCAAGGATTCTAAATCCAATTCTTTTTCCATGGCTAAAAGTATTGTATCGGCAGCCATGTTTAAGGCAATTATGGAGGGCAAAATAAAAGGTCTTGACCAGAAGGTATCTGATTATTTTCCTGAATTTAACAAGGGGCAGGCAGCAAAACTTACAGTTGGTGACCTGTCATCAATGGCTACCGGACTTGACTGGAACGAACATTACAGCAGCGCCTTCTCTATCACTACCCGCGCTTATTTTGGCGATGAGCTTGAAAAAACAATGCTTAATGTAGGCGTGGTGCAGGAGCCGGGAAAAAAGTTTGAGTATGTAAGCGGTGCTACACAATTGCTGGCTATGGTTATTGTTAAGGCAACAGGCGAACACTTGGCAGATTATGTTTCTAAAAGCTTCTGGCAGCCAATGGGCATGGAGAATGATGCACTTTGGCAGCTGGACCATGAGGGCGGCATTGAAAAGGCTTACTGCTGTATTGGAAGCAATGCACGCGACTTTGCCCGCTTTGGTAAATTGTTCCTTCACAAAGGCAATTGGAACGGCACACAGATAATTGATTCTGCTTATGTGGATAAGATGGTAAACCCACGTTTTGCTAAATCGCCACAATATGGCTACGGCTGGTGGTTAAACAACTATATGGGCAAGAAAATGTATTACATGCGCGGACACCTGGGGCAATTTTGTATAGTAATACCCGAAGATAATATTATTATTGTACGCCTTGGCCACATAAAAGGTTTGCAAACCGATACTGATCCGCACAGCAATGATTTTTATGTATATGTTGATGAAGCTTATAAAGTGATGGGGCTGATGAAGCCGAATGAAGGCAAAGGCAACAGCCTGCCTATGACCAAAGAAGAAGCGACAAAATAAAACAAATGGTAGAGAGAATAAACCTGGAGAATGTACTTTTCCTGGATATAGAGACAGTGCCGGAGCACGAACACTTTGGGCTGTGCGATGAGGAGACACAACAGCTATACGACCTGAAAACGCAATACCAACGCAAAGACGGGCAGTCGCCGGAGGAGTTTTATGAACGTGCCGGCATATGGGCGGAGTTTGGCAAGATCGTGTGTATGTCGGTTGGGTATTTTACCTTTCGCGGAGATATACGGCACTTTCGCGTAACTTCCTTTTGTGGTGATGAAAAACAGATATTAAAGGATTTCAATAACCTGCTGAGCAACCACTTCAACCAGCCACAACATATACTCTGTGGTCACAATGCAAAAGAATTCGACTTTCCGTTCATAGCCCGAAGGATGATCATTAACGGCATCCCAATCCCGCAAAAGCTGAACCTCTTTGGCAAAAAGCCGTGGGAGGTGCCGCACCTTGACACTATGGATATGTGGAAATTTGGAGACTACAAGAGCTTTACTTCACTTAAATTGCTAACCAAGATATTGGGCATACCATCCCCAAAAGGCGATATCGACGGCAGCCAGGTGGGCCATGTGTACCATGTGGAGAAAGACATTGACCGTATAGTAACTTATTGCGAAAAAGATGTTATAGCCGTAGCACAGGTACTGCTACGCTTTCGCAGGGAGGATTTACTGGTGGATGATGAGATAATACATGTGTAACTGTAGTTTGTGATTCTGAGCGGAGTGCAATGGAGCCGAAGAATCTCTTCATGCTGAGAATTGTGACTGCGACTGAAACTTATTATCTTTACTAAATGAACACCCCACTCCTCTACATAACCCACCTCACTGTTTCTGCCCGTAAAGAGGGGCAGCGGACGCCTATTGTAAAAGACAGTTCATTCGTACTTCACCAAAATGAGATCCTCGGCATTGTGGGTGAGTCGGGTTCGGGTAAGTCGGTCACATCACTGGCATTAATGGGGCTTCTGCCGAAAGGCATACTCGAGGTTACTGACGGTAAAATAGATTTTGAAGGGAAAGATATAGCAAGGCTTGCCGGCAAAGAAATGCGTGAACTGCGTGGCAACGATATTGCCATGATATTCCAGGAGCCGATGAGTTCGCTCAACCCATCATTAAAATGCGGTTTTCAGGTAGAGGAGATACTAAAGCAACATACCAATTTATCTGCGAAAGAAATTAAGGCTACGGTCATTTCTTTGTTTGATAAAGTTAAACTTCCTAACCCCGAAAAGATATACAACCGCTACCCGCACGAAATTTCAGGCGGGCAAAAACAGCGGGTTATGATTGCTATGGCCATTGCCTGCAAGCCCAAAATACTTATTGCTGATGAACCTACCACCGCACTCGACGTAACGGTTCAAAAGGAAATAATTCTGTTGCTGAAGGAACTGCAGCAGGAAACCGGTATGAGCATCATATTTATATCGCACGACCTGTCGCTGGTATCTGAAATTGCTAACCGTGTACTGGTAATGTATCGTGGCGAGATTGTAGAACAGGGGCTTGTGCAGGATATTTTTACCAACCCGCAGCATACCTACACAAAAGCACTGATAAACTCCCGGCCTTCGCTTGATGTGCGCCTGAAGAGGCTTCCAACCATACAGCATTACCTGACCGGCACTGTAGATAAAGAAGAAGTAACGCCACAACAGCGTCACCAAAATCATGAGGCTTTATATAGTAAACACCCTTTGCTGGAAGTGGTAAACGTGGAAAAAGAGTATGTTTCTTCAGCAGGACTATTTGGCAAAAACGTAAAATTCCGCGCTGTAGATGATGTAAGTTTTAAAATATATGAAGGCGAAACTTTAGGCCTGGTAGGCGAATCCGGCTGTGGCAAATCGACACTAGGTAATGCCATCCTTCAATTAGATAAAGCCACCGCAGGCAAGATACTGTATCGGGGTACCGACCTGACCAAACTATCCTCAAAACAAATACGTGAGTTGCGAAAGGAAATACAGATCATCTTCCAGGACCCGTACTCATCACTCAACCCGCGTATTACTGTGGGCAAAGCTATTATGGAACCCATGCAGGTGCACAAGCTTTATAAGAACGATAAGGAACGCAGGCAAAAAGTAATTGAGATATTGAATCGCGTTGGCCTGGGGGAGGAACACTTTAACCGTTACCCGCACGAGTTTTCCGGGGGTCAAAGGCAGCGTATAGGCATAGCCCGCACCATTGCATTACAGCCAAAGCTCATAGTCTGCGATGAGTCGGTTTCCGCGCTTGATATTTCGGTACAGGCACAGGTGCTTAACCTGCTCAATGAGTTAAAGGAGAACTTCGGCTTTACGTATATTTTCATAAGCCATGACCTTGCCGTAGTAAAATACATGAGCGACCAGGTGCTGGTAATGAATAAAGGCAAAATTGAGGAAATGAACGAAGCCGATGCATTATATGCCCATCCACAGAAAGAGTATACCAAAAAGCTGATTGCGGCTATACCTCATTAAAATTTTCAGCCACAGTCGCAGTTTTTCAGTCACGCTGAGCTTGTCGAAGCGCAGTCGCAGTTTTAAATTGCCTCAAATAACTTCCCCGGCAATGGCCGTATTACCCCCTTCAACTCCATGTTAAGCAGCAAAGATGATATTTTAAACACCGGCAGCTCACACTCGAGCGCTATTACATCCATTAGTTCCTTACCGTTCTTCTGCAGGTAATCGTATACCTTTTGCTCATCGCCGTCCAGCGACACGAATAGTTGCTTTTGTACGGGCTTGTGCTTTTTCTCCTCCAGTTCCCAATTCAGCATATAAATAAGGTCGGCTGCAGAAGTAAGCAAATTGGCACGCTGGCTTTTAATAAGGTTGTTGCAGCCCTGGCTGTACTTATCGGTTATACGCCCCGGCACGGCAAACACATCACGGTTATAATCATTGGCAAGGTTAGCTGTTGCCAGCGAGCCTCCCTTATCAGCGCTTTCAATAACTACTGTAGCTTCGGCCATGCCGGCTATAATGCGGTTGCGCTTCAGGAAATTCTCCCTATCGGGGTTAGAGGTGCTCCAAAACTCTGTCATAAACCCGCCGTTCTCCTCCATCTTTGCCATGTACTTCTTGTGCACCTTAGGGTAAATCTGGTTCAGGCCGTGCGCCAGTACACCTATTGTCTGCAGGTTATTATCAAGCGCCGCCTGGTGTGCTGTAATATCAACACCATACGCAAAACCGCTTACAATAACCGGATTGAGCGGTGCAAGGTCTTCAATAAGCTTTCTGCAGAAGTCAGCTCCGTAAGATGTTATCTGCCGGGTACCCACTATGCTTATAATTTTCCGGCCTTCCAGGTTGATGTTGCCGGAATTGAAAAGAATAACAGGCCCGTCAATGCAATGCTTCAGCTTCTCCGGATAGTCAGCATCCATAAAGTAAGAAGCCTTTATGCCCTCCTCCTGTATAAATTTCATTTCGGCTTCGGCCAGCTTATACACCTCCTTATTCTGCAGGTTCTGCCACGCGATTTCGCCTACCCCATCTATTGATGTTATTTTGCTTTTCTTTGCCTTTAAAACTTCCTCTGCCGATCCACAATGGCTTATCAGTTTTTTAGCCATTATATCACCTACTCCTTCTACCCGAAGTAGCGCCAGCGTATTAAATAATTCAGTATCAGTCATTAAAATAAAACCATCGCTTTTCGGCTACCTACAGCGATTGTTAATAAAATATGTGAATAAAATTTTGCTCTTGGTATTGAATAAGTAAATTTGCTCTTATGAAGATAGAAAAACATATATCAGCTTTATTGTATCGCTACCAGTGCGTTACAGTTCCGGGCTTTGGCGCTTTCCTTACCGAAATTCAGCCGGCGCAGATAGATGCTGACACCAACACCTTTTATCCTCCTAAAAAACTTATTTCTTTTAATGCGAATTTAAAGAATAATGACGGGCTTTTGGCCAATCACATCGCATTACAGCGAAAATTTTCTTATGATGAAGCCGTAGCCGTTATTAATCAGGAAGTTAACTCCTGGCTTTTCAAGCTTAGCCATAAAGAAACTGTTGAACTGAAAAATCTTGGTAGTATCAGTCTTAATAATGAAGGAAGCTTTGTGTTTAGACCTGATACGCCCGTAAATTATCTTACCGACGCTTTTGGCTTAAGTACCATTGTTTCACCCTCTATAAAACGTGAAGAACTGAAACAGCAGGCTGAAGTGCCGGAAGAAAAAGCTCCCGTAATATTTACGCCTGAACGAAGGAGAGGCTATTCTTACCTTAAATATGCAGCTATGTTTGTAGTAGCATTATCAGCAGGCGCAACAGGATTTAAATTTTACAATGACAAACGCGTAGCCGAACAAACGCTGCTGGTAGAGCAGGCTGTGCAGGAAAAAGTACAGAACCGCCTGCAAACAGCTACTTTTTTTATAGAAAACCCGCTCCCGGCAGTAAAACTGTCTGTTAAGGAAGAAGCTTCGCTAAGCAAGCCGTACCATGTGGTGGCCGGTGCTTTTAAAAGTGAGGCCAATGCCAATAAAGCCGTAAGGCAACTTATAAAAAAAGGCTTTAAGGCACAAAGGCTTGATAAAAACAAGTATGGCCTCTACCCTGTACTGTATGGAAGTTATACTACATATGCCGAAGCACAGGACAGCATGAGGCACATCCGCAAAAAGCATGATAAAGAAGCCTGGCTTCTTATAAAAGAACTATAAAAGAAATCCCGCCCCGGCGGGATTCTTCATTTCTGTACTATCTTTGCCCAAAAAAACAAATGCAGGCAAAATATCCTTCTGATTCGCTTTGTGTAATGACCGACATTGTACTGCCCGGCGAAACCAACCCGTTAAACAATCTTTTTGGAGGTGAACTGCTGGCCCGCATGGACCGCGCTGCCAGCATTGCAGCACGCAGGCACTCGCGCCGCATTACTGTAACAGCGTCAGTAAACCATGTGGCCTTTAACCGTGCCATTCCTTTGGGAAGCGTAGTTACGGTTGAGGCTAAAGTGTCGCGTACTTTCCGCTCCTCCATGGAGATTTTTATTGATGTATGGATTGAGGACAGGGAGTCAGGCAACAGGAACAAAGCCAATGAGGCTATATATACTTTTGTAGCCGTTGATGAGACAGGAAGGCCCGTAGAAGTGCCACCTGTAGAACCGCAAACCGAACTTGAAAAACAGCGCTATGATGCCGCCCTGCGCAGAAAGCAGCTAAGCCTTGTCCTGGCAGGCAAAATGAACCCGCACGATGCTACCGAACTAAAAGCATTGTTTGTATAAATAAAAAAAGGAAGCTGTGAAGCTTCCCTTTTTTATTTACTGATCCACTGTTGCGGATTGAGCCTGTTAGTGTTTTGAAGCACCATGAACTTTATTACAGTTTTACCGGTATTCCTATTAGTATATACAGTACCTATATTTTGTTTCAATGAAACTTTATCTCCTGCCTTAACATTTACTGATGCCAGATTCAGGTACACTGTAAAATAGTTTCCGTGCCTTATATATACTGCCTTAAGGCCATCAAACACCATTATTGTTGTAACCTCTCCCGCAAATACTGCTCTTGCCTGCGCTCCCTCGTCAGTGGTAATTTCAACACCACTGTTATGTATTGTAGCCGTCCTTACCACAGGGTGAGGCTGGTCTCCATAAGGTAATGAAATAAATCCTTTTTCTACCGGCCACGGCAGTTTACCTTTACTTGCGGTAAAATTATTGGCTACTATTTCTCCTTCTTTAGTAAGTACAATTTTATTAGCCGGTGCGCTGGCCGCTGCTTTAGCAGTTGATTTTTTAGTACCTGCCGCTGCTGCCGTTTTTTTATTGGCTGCTGCAATAGCTTCTTTAATTATCCTGTCTATCTTGCGGTCAATTTCCCTTGACTCACGCTGCTTTTTCTGGATGTCGGCGGTGTATTTCTTCTTATCCTTTTGGATAATCTTTACCAGTTTTTCCTGCTCTTCACGCTCTTTCTCAAGGGCCTGCTTTTGTTTTTCGCTTTCCGTGAGGAGCTTTTGCTTTTCCTGTTTCTGCACCGTAAGCTTATCCTGAAGCCCCTGTAGCTCTTCCATCTTCACCCGTATGGCATCGCCCTGAATCTTCCTGAAGC
>JAEWKB010000271.1 GCA_023386255.1 Bacteroidota bacterium | reverse complement strand
GAACTGTTTACAGCGAAAGGCAAATATCATTGGGACCTTAAGCAACTGTGGTTTACGCCTTATGAGCAAACAGAGCAAGAGCTGATACAGGAATTTACTGCAGAATCAGTAAACCTGATGTACCTTGACCAAATAAAAGATTTTATTATCTTTATAAACAGCAAGACAAGCGCCAACACTACTTTAAAGGAAGCGCAGCAGGTCTTGCATATAATAGAAGAATTAGATGTCAGATAAAAAAGTTGTAGCCATAATACCGGCACGGGGAGGTTCGAAACGTGTGCCGGGAAAAAACATTATGGATTTTAACGGCAAGCCGATGATCGCCTGGACTATTGAGGCGGCACAGGCTTCGGGATTATTCAGCAAAATTGTAGTAAGTACAGATGACGAAGAAATAGCGCGTGTAAGCCGCGAATGGGGTGCAGAAGTTCCTTTTTTACGTCAGAGCAAAGCTGATGACCATAGTCCTGTAAGTGAAGCTACAATTGCTACTTTAAAGCAACTTGAAGAGCAGGGAGAGTATTTTGATGATGTTGTCCAGTTATTTGCTGTTTGCCCGCTTCGTACAACTCAGGATATTATTAATGCTTATACCTTTTATAAAGAGAAGCACAAGCCATTCGTATTATCCTGTTTTAAGTATGTATGGATGAATCCGTGGTGGGCATTAACTCTTAATGAGAATCATGAGGCGAAATGGATATTTGAAGATGCCAAGAAACGTTCGCAGGACCTTCCGGAATTATTCTGCCCTACAGGAGCCATCTGGATAGCTGATATTAAATCGCTATATAGAGACAACAGCTTTTACGGCCAGGGTCATATTTTTTGGGAAATAGACTGGAAACGGGCTGTGGATATAGATAATTATGAAGATATAGAACTAGCTAAGTCTTTTATCAATCATGGAATATAAAGTACTCAAGAAGCAATCGTACCAAAGTGGTAAATACTCTCTTATTCCAATTCGTATAGAAGATCGTTTTGACATTATGAAGTGGCGTAATGAACAGCTTTATCATTTAAGGCAAAAAGAACCTTTAACAGAGGCTGGCCAGGATGCTTATTTTAATAATGTTGTAGCTAAGCTTTTTGATGAGGAAAAGCCGGGCCAAATATTGTTTTCATATTTAGAAGGCGGAAAGTGTATTGGTTATGGGGGGTTGGTGCATATAAACTGGCAGGACCGAAATGCAGAGATTTCATTTGTTATGGATACGGCTCTTGAAAAAGATTATTTTGAGTTACATTGGAAACAATATATAGCCTTACTTGAAGAAGTTGCATTTAAAGATTTACAAATACACAAAATTTATACGTATGCATTTGACTTAAGGCCTCATTTATATCCTATATTTGAATCTGCCGGATTTTATAAAGAAGCCGAGTTACAGCAGCACGTTTTGTTTGAAGGAGAATATAAAAGTGTAATTATTCACGCTAAAATAAAAAACTAAGTGGAATTATTTGTTAGGAAAGCCACTATAGAAGATGCGCAGCAATATTTTGAGTGGGCTAATGATGTAGCGGTACGTAATAATTCATTTAATAAAGATCAAATTACTTGGGAAAATCATCTTAAATGGTTTAAAAATAAATTGTTGAGTACAGATACATACCTTTTTATTTTTTATCATGAAAATGTACCCGTAGGTCAGGTACGGCTTGATTTGAAAGATGATTTTTGGTATATAGATTATTCTATTGATAAAGAATATCGTGGTAAAGGTATGGGAACAGCCATGATTAAAACTATTATAAATAAATTTCCTTCAAATAATATTAAAGCCCAAGTAAAAAAAGATAATGTTGGTTCATTAAAAGTGTTTGAAAAGACAGGTTTCAAAATAGTATCTGAATATTTTGTTAACGATGTAATTATAATAGATTTCGTTATATGAAGAGCTACATCCTTCTCACTGAAAAATCTTGGCATGAACCTTTGTTCAATTCACTTCAACAAGAATTGGCTGAATATAATTGGGTACTTATTAATGACAAAAATGATTTTAATTTAGAGTACATTAGTAATCTGGCGCCTGAAAAGATTTTCATTCCTCACTGGTCGTATATAATTCCTGAAGAAATTTTTTTAAAATATCCATGTGTTGTCTTTCACATGACAGATCTACCTTACGGTAGAGGCGGAAGCCCGCTTCAAAACTTAATCGTACGGGGAAAAAAAGAAACTAAAATTAGTGCTTTATTAGTTGATAAGGGCCTTGATACAGGGGATATATTTTTAAAAAGTGAATTACCCTTGCATGGCACTGCGCAGGAAATATTTTTAAGGAGCGTAGATGTTATTAAGGAGATGATTAAAACAATAATCGTTGAAAGCCTCCAGCCGGTTCCTCAGGAAGGGCAGCCTGAAAATTTTAAAAGGAGGAAGCCTTCGGATGGTAATATTGAAAATTTAGAGGATTTGCATAGTATATACGACTTTATAAGAATGCTGGACGCAGAGGGTTATCCAAATGCTTTTATAGAGACAAACCATTTCAGGTTTGAGTTTTCACGTGCATCAATAAAATCAAATAAAGAAATACTTGCTGATGTCAGGATTATTAAAAAATAAAAGAGTACTTGTTGTAGTTGCCCATCCCGATGATGAACTTCTTGGCTTGGGAGCAACAGTATATAAGCTGATACATGAATATAATTGTACTGTTAAATGTGTAATATTAGGTGAAGGCGTAACATCACGTTCTGACGTTAGGGATACTGCCCTCTGGGAAAAAGAACTTGTAGTACACCGATCAAACATATATGCGGCTCAAAAGGCTATTGGTTACCATGATGTGGCAATCTACAATTTCCCTGATAACAGGTTTGATACCGTTGCCTTGCTTGATATTATAAAAGTTGTTGAAAAGGAAAAGCAGGACTTTCAGCCTGAAGTTATTTTCACCCATCATGGTGGTGATGTTAATGTGGATCATCAGCGTACATTTGAAGCTGTAGTTACTGCCTGCAGGCCAATGGAACATGAGAAAGTAAATGTTATAATCACTTTTGAGACACCATCAGGAACCGAATGGCGGGCTTCAACCGATCCAAGGCACTTTATACCTAATTTCTTTGTTGAAGTAACGAAGGAGGGTATTGATGCCAAAATTAAGGGAATGGAAAGTTATGAATTCGAAAAGAGGCCGTTCCCGCACCCACGTTCACCGGAAGCACTGGAAATACAGGCACAACGCTGGGGTATAGCAGTAGGTAAAAAATATGCTGAAGCATTTAACATTGTAAGATATATTGATTAGATATGAAGATAGGTAATTACGTAATTGATAAAGATTCACCGGCATTTATTATTGCAGAATTGTCTGCAAACCATAATGGCAGCCTTCAAAATGCACTGGATACTATTAAAGCCGCAAAAAGGGCAGGCGCTGATTGTATAAAACTGCAAACATATACAGCCGACACCATGACAATTCCATCAAGACTTGATGATTTTATGATTAAAGGCACTATATGGGAAGGCCAAAACCTGCATGATCTTTACCTTGAGGCATATACTCCTTGGGAGTGGCATAAAGAACTTTTCAAAGCTGCTGAAGAAGAAGGGTTAATATGTTTTTCTTCACCATTTGATAAAACTGCAGTTGATTTTCTGGAAAGCCTGGATGCTCCCGCATATAAAATCGCTTCTTTTGAAATTACAGATATACCTTTAATTGAGTATGTAGCGTCTAAGGGAAAACCAGTTATTATATCTACAGGTACTGCCGAGCAGGAAGACATTGAACTTGCTCTTGAAGCTTGCAGAAAAATGGGGAATAGCCAGATAGCACTGTTAAAATGTACTTCAAGTTACCCTGCCCCTATAGAAG